>JASJKW010000250.1:0-4608 GCA_037621305.1 Pseudomonas sp. | reverse complement strand
AAGGATGCTTCCAGGCTGCCCCCATACAGAATCGGGTGGCGCCGATGGCCTTGGCTGCGACTGCCTCATCCAGCACTTTCTGCACTTCCAGCAGCTTTTCCTTGTCCAGGCCGGTGTTGTAATGGCCAGACTGCGGACAGTATTTGCAGTCTTCAGGACAGGCACCGGTCTTGATCGACAACAAGGTCGAGACCTGCACGCGGTTCGCATCAAAGTGCTGGCGATGCACCGTTTGCGCCTGGAACAGCAGATCGTTGAAGGGTTGGCGGAACAGGGCCAGCACTTCTGCCGGAGTCCAGTCGTGACGGGTAACAGACGCAGTCATCGGGGCATATCCTTGGAGTCGGTATGGATTTCATTATGCAACGCATGATAATGACGGCATGGAGACTGTCAACCACTTATGAACAACAAGGTTTACAACTGGTTGAATATTGATCAATTCAACCGCTGCCTTTTGTGCCTGGGATCAGCAGCGGGTATTCCGGAGTGCCTGTGTCATGGATGTCTCAGCGACCTGCCCTGGCTGGGGTCGGCCTGCCGTCAATGCGCCCTGCCAATGCCCTTCCCGGATCAGCTGTGTGGTCAGTGTCAGCATAATCAGCCCGCCTTCTCTCACGTGGTAACGCCGTTCCGCTATACCTTCCCGCTGGACAGCCTCATCCCCTCCTTCAAATACCATCAGCAACTGACCTATGGTCGATTACTCGCGCGCCTGCTGCACCAGGCCGTTGCCCATCACTACCAGGAGCGACAGCAAACGCTCCCCGATCTGCTGATCCCCATGCCTCTGCACCGCGTGCGCCAGGCCCAACGCGGATACAACCAGGCACTGGAACTCGCTCGCCCGATTGCCCGTCTGCTGAACCTGCCGCTGGATCGTCACAGCCTGGTGCGGCAACGGCCGACAGCGCCCCAACAAGGCCTGGACGCCCCGGCTCGCCGGCAGAACCTGCAGAACGCCTTCGCCTGTCGTCATCCGGAACGCATAGCGGGAAAACACCTCGCCCTGATCGATGACGTAGTGACCACCGGCACCACGGTCAACGAAGCCAGCCGCATCCTGCTGGACGCCGGCGCGCTCAGCGTCAGCATCTGGTGCGTTGCACGTACGCCCTAGGCAAAGCTGGCCGTGCGGCTGGCTGGCATGTGGTGATTCCCTGTAAGCTGCAAGCAATTCAGTCGCGATCCGATTGATACGGATTGTTTGTAACTTGCGGCTTGCGGCTCGCCGTTCATTAGGAGTTGTTGATGAGTCACCCTTTCGCCCTGCTGACCCCCGATACCGTACTGGACGCGGTGGAGTCGCTCGGCTTTCTCAGCGATGCCCGTACGCTAACGCTGAACAGTTACGAAAACCGCGTATTCCAGATCGGTATCGAAGACGGCCAGCCGCTGATTGCCAAATTCTACCGTCCGGAGCGCTGGAGTGATGCGGCGATCCTGGAAGAGCATCAGTTCTCCCTGGAGCTGGCCGAACGCGATATCCCGGTGATCCCGCCCATGCAGATCGACGGCCAGACGCTGTTCGAGTTTGCCGGCTTTCGTTTCAGCCTGTTCAAGCGTTTCGGCGGCCGCGCGCCGGAGCTGGACAACCCCGACCACCTGCTGATGCTCGGCCGGCTGCTCGGGCGACTGCATGCGGTCGGCGCCATGAGTCCCTTTGAACATCGCCCCGAATTGACCGTGCAATCCTTCGGCCACGAGAGCATTGCCTGGCTACGCGAGCATGACAGCGTGCCGGCGAACCTGCGTCCAGCCTACTTTTCCGTGGCCGATGACCTGCTGGCGCGTATCGACGAGACCTACGGCGCGCACCCTTACCAGACCATCCGCCTGCATGGCGACCTGCACGTCGGCAACCTGCTGTGGCGCGATGAAAGCCTGTATATGGTCGACATGGATGACTGCCGCCAGGGCCCGGCAATTCAGGATCTGTGGATGATGCTGTCCGGCGAGCGCGATCAGCGTCAGGCGCAACTGGCCGAATTGGTTGACGGCTACAACGAATTTCACGACTTCGACCCGCGCCAGCTCCCTTTGATCGAGTCCCTACGCAGCATCCGGCTGATTCATTACAGCGCCTGGCTCGCGCGCCGCTGGGATGACCCCGCCTTCCCCATGCATTTCCCCTGGTTTGCCAGCGAGCGTTATTGGGCCGATCAGATCCTCACCTTGCGCGAACAACGCGCTGCGCTGGATGAACCTACACTGCGGCTGTTCTGAAACTCTTCTGATCCTGCTTCATCAATACCATCAATGGCTGTTCCCCGACGACCGATGTGCCGCATACACTGCGGCACATTATTATTCGCCACCTCTGTAAATAAACGGATGTCAGGGGTGATACCAAGGGGATGCAACCATGACCGATACCTTGCTCGACCCACGCAACCTGGCGTTCGAACTCTATGAAGTACTGAACGCCGAGGAACTGACCCAACGCGAGCGCTTCGCTGATCACAACCGCGAAACTTTCGATGCCGCGCTGGCCACTGCCCGGCAGATCGCGGAAAAATTCTTCGCCCCGCACAACCGCAAGAGCGACGAGAATGAGCCGGAGTATGTGGACGGTGCGGCGGTCCTGATTCCCGAGGTCAAGCCGGCAGTCGACGCCTTTATCGAAGCTGGTTTCCAGAATGCCGGACGCAGCTTTGAAGAGGGCGGCATGCAGCTGCCCAACCTGCTGTCGCGCGCCTGCTTTGCGCACTTCCAGTCCGCCAACATCGCCACTTCGTCCTACCCGATGCTGACCATGGGCGCCAGCAACCTGATTGGTACCTTTGGTACTGAAGATCAGAAAAAGCGCTTCTTCCAGCCGATGATCGAAGGCCGCTTCTTCGGCACCATGGCGCTGACCGAGCCGCATGCCGGTTCTTCGCTGACCGACCTGCGCACCCGCGCCGAGCCGGCTGGCGATGGCACCTACCGCATCAAGGGCAACAAGATCTTCATCTCCGCCGGCGACCATCCGCTGTCGGAAAACATCGTGCACATGGTGCTGGCCCGACTCCCCGACGCCCCTCCCGGCGTGAAAGGTATCTCCCTGTTCATCGTGCCCAAGTTCCTGGTCAATGATGACGGCAGCCTCGGCGAGCGTAACGACGTGATCCTGGCTGGCCTGTTCCACAAGATGGGCTGGCGCGGCACCACCTCTACCGCGCTGAACTTCGGTGACAACGACAACTGCGTGGGCTACCTGGTCGGCGAGCCGAACAAAGGTCTGGCCTGCATGTTCCAGATGATGAACGATGCGCGCATCGGCGTTGGTATGGGTGCCATCATGCTCGGCTACGCCGGCTACCTGTACTCCCTGGAATACGCTCGCGAACGTCCGCAGGGCCGTCACCCGGATGGCAAGGATCCAACCAGCCCGCAGGTGCCGCTGGTTGAGCACGCAGATATTCGCCGCATGCTGCTGACCCAGAAAGCCTATGTTGAGGGCTCCTTCGACCTGGGCCTGTTCTGCGCCAGACTGGTAGATGACGCCAAGACCGGCACCAGCGAGGAACAGCGTCAGCTGGCTAACGAGCTGCTGGATCTGCTGACGCCGATCGTCAAATCCTGGCCCTCGGAGTTCTGCCTCAAGGCCAACGAACTGGCGATCCAGATCCTCGGCGGCCACGGCTACACCCGTGAATACCCGGTGGAGCAGTACTACCGCGACAACCGTCTGAACCCAATCCACGAAGGCACCCACGGCATCCAGTCCCTGGACCTGCTGGCCCGCAAACTGACCCAGAACAAGGGCGCAGGTCTGCGTCAGCTGACCGGTCTGATTCAGGACAGCATTCAGCGTGCGGCTGAACATGCCTCACTGGAAGAACTGCGTGCACCGCTGGAGCAACTGTTGCAGCGCCTGCAGACCACCACCCAGGCCCTGCTGACCGATCTGGGCAGCGGCAAGGTCAACGAAACCCTGGCCAACTCGGCGCTGTACATGAAAGTGTTCGGCCATGCGGTGATTGGCTGGCGCTGGCTGGAGCAGGCGATTCGCGCCGAGGAAGGTCTGGCCAGAGGCAATACCACTGATGAGGCCTTCTACCGTGGCAAGCTGCAGGCCGCGCGCTACTTCCTGACCTGGGAAGTGCCAGCCTGCCACCACGAACTGAACCTGCTGGATGCCCGGGACCAGACCTGCATGGAGATGCAGGACAGCTGGTTCTGAATAAGAGGGCGCGCTGCGGCGTCGCCCCCTCCTACAAAGAGCTCCGTCATTGCGAGAAGAGCCGGCGGGCACGCACCCTGTAGGAGGGGCGCCCCGCCGCGACGCTGGCCGCAGGACAGCCAATATCAGCAGGCGCGGAGTCTGCCGAGAAAAGCCAAGGCACGCTTCACACGCCGTCACCGCTCTTTCTTTAGCACGCAGCGAGGTCTAACCTAGCTATCAGCTCACTGCGGATTGCTATCCATGCCACGCCTTCACCTGTTGCCCGTTCTTTTGTTCACATGCCTGTCATTGTTGCTGCCCGCAGCCAATGCCCAGGAGAGCGACAGCGAGGTCAGCGCCATCGAGCGTCTGCAGACGGACATCGCCGCTCTGCCCGACAGCGGCAAATCCGCCGCTGAACAGCAACAATTGCAGGAAGCCTGGGAGCAGACGCTGAC
>JASJKW010000249.1:0-11092 GCA_037621305.1 Pseudomonas sp. | reverse complement strand
CTGTTGATCGAAGGTCGCTTGCTGCCGGGGCTGCCACGCCTGTTGTGGTTCATACCTTTATTGGTGATTGGCGTGCTGGCCGGGGAATACCTGCATCAGCGCATCAATGAACAGCGCTTCCGGCAGATGGTGTACGCCCTGCTGAGCGCAACAGGCCTGCTGTTGGTATTCCAGACCATCTGATCAGCGATCAACAGCCGAGGTTGCCAAGCCGCGCCAGACACAGCGCTTCCATCTCCCTCGCCCAGGCCTGCATCCGCTGCTCGTCCAGCCGCAGCTGCAGGGCATAGCGCCGGCCACCCCACACCGCCAGATGCAGCGCCTCGATCAGGCTCTCATCGGGCTGTTGCGGCAAGTCGGTGCAGGCGCCCAGCGCCCGTCGCCACATGGCAAGAAGTTCGTCATAGGCACGCAGTTGATATTTCTGCTCGGCAATCAGTGGTTCCAGCTCCATCATGTCCGGGTGGAACCAGGACAGTTCTTCACGCTGCATGCCGCTGAGGATCTGAATCAGCAGGTGGACCCGCTGCTGCCAACTCAGCTCGGTCGGCTCCACCACCTGCAGCTCCACTGCCTGGATCAGCCTTTCGATGCAGTGGCGCACATAGCCTGAATGCAGCGCCTCCTTGCTGGGAAAGTAATCGTACAAAGTGCCCACCGCAACGCCAGCCTCCAGTGCAACCGCACGGGTGGTAAGTCCGGCCCATCCGTCGCGCTGCCAAATCCGACCATAGGTATCGAATATCGCCTGCACAGTGAAGCGCGCCCGGGCCTGCGTCGGGCGTTTCAGCGGTTGGCTGCGGGTTACAGGGGGTGTCTTGCTGCTCATTGTTATCCGAACCCATCCAGCCCAAGGCTGGCGTACAGTCTATGTACTACAAGATTATCGTTACCGGAGCCCATCATGACTCAGATCCAAAGCCTGCAAACGGACAAGAGTGACCTCGCACGTACCCGCATCGTTACCCAAACCCAGGGTGACCTGCAACCCGGCGAGGCGTTGCTGAAGATCCACCGCCTGGCGCTGACCACCAATAACATCACCTATGCCGCCTTTGGCGACACCCCGCACCTGCGCTACTGGAACTACTTCCCCACCGAAGACGCCGCCTGGGGCCACATGCCCGCCTGGGGTTTTGCCGAAATCGTCAGCACCACAGTGGAAGGTCTTGCCATTGGCGAGCGCTTCTACGGTTATTGGCCGATCGCCAGCCATCTGGTGGTCAAACCGGTGCGTATCACCGAGCGCGGTTTTTATGACGGCAGTGAGCATCGTCTGGATCTGGTATCGGCTTATAACCAGTACCAGCGCAACAGCACTGACGCCGCCTACCGTCCGGAGAACGAAGATTACCAGATGCTGCTGCGCCCGCTGTTCATCACCTCGGTCATGCTGGCGGACTACCTGGAAGACAACGGTTTCTTTGGCGCCAAGCGCATTGTGGTTTCCAGCGCATCCAGTAAAACCGCCTTTGGCACTGTGTTCTGTCTGGAAGGCCGGGATGATGTCGAGCTGGTCGGTCTGACCTCCGACAGCAACAAAGCCTACGTTGAAGGCCTTGGTTGCTACCACAAAGCCGTTACCTACGATGAGCTGGAATCCCTGGACGCCTCGGTACCGACCATGTACGTGGACTTCTCCGGCAATGCCGACCTGCGCCAGCGGATGCACGCGCACTTCGGTGCATCCCTGAAACATGACTGCTACGCCGGCTCGGCGCACAGCCAGGACCATATCAGCGAGCAGGACCTGCAACTCTCCGGCCCGCAGCCCAAGGCCTACTTCGCCCCCGACCAGATCCGCAAGCGCAATGCAGACTGGGGCCCGGCGGAAGTCACCCGTCGCTTCAACGAAGCGCAGTTGAGTTTCATCAAGCGGGTCAGTGACACCGAAAGCCCCTGGCTCAAGCTGGAAAGCCATCAAGGCCTGGAGGCCACTCAGACATTGATCGACACCCTGGTCAACGGCCGTATCGCACCGATCGACGGACATGTAGTAACGAGTCTCTGAGCGCTTATTGCGCCGTCAGTGGCGGTAGCGGATCAAAGATCGACAGCACCTGCATAAAGCTCTGCTCCGGCTCACAGTGCAACTGCAACGGCTCGCCCGTTGCAGGATGCTGGAACGCCATCCCGGTGGCAGCCAGCATCAGCCGGCCACCGCCGAAGCGTTCGGCAAAGTAATGATTATGTCGGGTGCGCCCGTAATTGGTATCGCCGATGATCGGATGACTGATGTGCTGCATGTGTCGGCGCAGTTGATGCTTGCGACCCGTTTCCGGGTAGAGCGCCAGCAAGCTGTAGCGGCTGACTGGGTAGCCTTCTATCTCGACCGGGATCTCGGTGGTGGCCAGACGCTGGTAGCGGCTGGTCGCATCGCGAATCGGTTGTGGCTCGTCCTTGCAGCGCCGGTCGGTGGCGTGTTCACGCAAGGGGTGATCGATAAGCCCGGCTTCCGGCGCCCAGCCCCGCACCATGGCCAGATAGTTCTTGCTGACCTGCCCCGCCATCAGCGTCTTGCCCAGCGTACTGGCTGTCTCGGGATCGCGGGCAAATACCAGTAGACCCGAGGTGGGACGATCCAGCCGGTGCACTGGATAGACATGCTCGCCGCCATTGAGCTGCCGCGCATACTGCAGGGCAAACTCGGTTTCGTGGCGATCTATCGGGCTGCGATGAACCAGCAGCCCGGCGGGTTTATGTACCGCGAGCAGCCAGTCATCGCGATAGATTTCAATCAGAGGGTTATCAGCTGCAGCACGCAAGGTCACGGGTGGCTGTAACCATCAAGGACCGGCATCTCTGCCGGCCTCTGGATATCACGCAAGCTATTGCGTCCTCTCAGTCAAAAACATCATAGAGAATATCGGCAATGACCCCGGTGGCAATGGAGACCAGGATCAGGTCCGTACCTGCAGTCTGCCACTCATATCCTGAATATCTGGGCAAATGGTCCCGAAAGGCCCCGCCGCCCAGCTTTTTGGCTATACCGGGAGGTAATGGTTTTCCACGCGCGAGATTCATGCGGATACCCGGCGGCAATCTCGAGTAACCATCGAATCCACCGTAGCGGTGCGCGTACTCCCTGGCCAGCGCTGCGGTAATACCCGCATCCACCAGTGAGCGATAGGCGTCAGCCTCACGGTAATGGCCGCGACGGTCTCTGCGATCATCGAAATAGTCATGGTAGCGCCCGTGATCATCATATCCCCGACGGCTGCCATAACGATCGTCCCGGCGCTTCTCGTAACGATCATCGTCATCGTAACGGCGCTCGCCTCGTTTGTCCTGACGATGCCCCTGCCCTTTTACCTCGGCGACAGCACGATCCTGGTTGCCCCGGCCCTTGGCCTGACCGTTATTGCCCGATTGGCCGGGGTGCCCTGCACGTTGATCATGCCCGGGGCCCTTACCTTCAGGGGGACCTGCATGGGCGGTAAAGGCAAATGCACTTCCCGCCACCAGCAAAGCTATTACAGCAACACGTCGTTTCATCTTCACATCCTCCTGTTCGACCGGGCTGGCTGCGCAAAGCCACAGGCCGTACCTCTCTGTAATGCGCTATTCCCATGATGGTGTGGACCCAAAACTGGCCGGTTCGTTCCCAGTATGGGGAACAAGTTGTCAGTGGATTCCTGAAAATGATTCGACTCTGAAGAACTCAGGCCACTGTGTTTGACGTCAGTGGCCTGAGCAACTTTCAATCAACGGCAAGCGTTGTTACTCCACCTCAACCACTTTGGCTTCGGGCGCGTGTTTCTTGACTGATTCGATGCCGTTATTGCGCGACGCTTCGGCCTCGTACAACTGACTGGTACCAATCACCTGGTGGTTGGCGGCTTTCAGATTGAACATATATTTGCCAGAGGTCGATGTCTTTTTTTCATACCGGTTGTCATCCGGGGCATTGGTCTTGACCGATGCAACGCCGTTCAGGCAACTGCTCTTGGTTTTGTATCCTTCACTGGCAAGAATGTTCTGACCATTAGACGCCTTCAGTCGAAAACGATACTCACCCGCCTTGTCTTGGTACACCTCAAATGTTCCAGCCATACAGCTCTCCCATCATTAACTCAAGGTAAACCCATACGTGTCGTAAGCGTACTTACCCCAACCCGAATGGATCAATACAACCAGCAAGGTCATTAAAGCCGAAAGCCTGCCGTCTCGCTAGAGTTTAATTGCGCCGAAAAATCGCCGCTCAAATCGGCTACCATCAGCTTCCCGATGCACACAGAATGGATCAGCCCCCTCATGTCCTACCCCATCGACCAGAAACTCGTCATCGCCATTGCCTCCAGCGCCCTGTTCGATCTGACCGAGTCCGATCAGGTGTTTCGGGAGCAAGGGGAAAAGGCCTACCGGGAATACCAGCAGGAACATCTGCATACGCCGCTGGGCAAAGGCGTGGCCTTCCCCTTTGTGCGGCGATTTCTCAGCATCAACCGCAAGTTTCCCGAGCAATGCCCGGTCGAGGTAGTGCTGCTGTCACGCAACTCCGCCATCACCGGCAAGCGGGTTTTCAACTCCATCGTCCACCACGGCCTGAGCATCAGTCGCGCCGCATTCCTGGAGGGCAAGTCGCCCTACGCCTACATCCCGGCCTTCAACGCCTCGTTGTTTCTCAGCGCCAACGAAGGCGACGTGCTGCAAGCCATCGATTACGGGCACCCCGCCGGCACCGTTCTGCCCAGTCATGTGGTCGATGATGAAAATGATGTGGAGCTGCGTATTGCATTCGACTTCGACGGTGTGATTGCCGATGACGCCTCGGAACGAGTCTACAAGGCCGGCTCGCTGGAGGAGTTTCAGGCACACGAAACGTCCCACTCACACATACCCCATACACCAGGGCCACTGGCTGACCTGTTCCGTAAGATATCGCACCTGCAGCATCTGGAAGATCAGGCGCTGGCGAACGATAAAACCTACGAGCGCGTACTGCGCACCGCCATAGTCACCGCCCGCAATGCTCCTTCACACGAGCGTGTAATCACCACGCTGGAACACTGGGGCGTGAATCCGAACGAAGTGTTCTTTCTCGGCGGTATGAAGAAGGACAGGATTCTGAGCGTGCTCAAGCCACACATGTTTTTCGATGATCAACGCTCGCACCTGGAGTCGGAAGCAGGTGATATTCCGATGGTGCATATTCCATTTGGCGTGGCGAATCTGGGGTGATTCGTATGGAGCGGGTGATGCGCTGCGCCGCACAAGATTCACGGTGACATCCAGAGCCAGGCAGATAGCGCCATTTATTTCACCGCAGAAATTCGTCCACATTGCCTGCACCTGACCCCGTCCTTAACCGGAAACAGGGGGAAATCCAGACCAATAAATGCCAGAAACGCCCAACGCCTCCCAATCTGCTGGTACTCCGTATCTTCACTACCGCAGTGCGGGCACGGCGTTGCATCTACACCCTGCTCGTCTACCAGATCCTGTTCGCGATCCTCCGCCAGAATCGCCAGCGCCGCATCAACATGCGCCTCTGGCACCTGCAACCGAACTCCGCCAAGCGCATCGGACAGCAACCACTGCATATTGATGGTGTGCTCATCCGCAATAAACGCAGGGACGCCTTCCGAATCCAATCGGGATTTAGCGATATGGGCTTCGTAAGGCAGACTGTAACGTGCAATGGTGATGAGCATCGCAAATACCCCCTTTCGTCACCTGCTCTCAAAGAAATCCCGGCGACTGCTACAGTTAATGACGTACCGGAACAAAACACAGAGAAGGTGTAGTTTGACCACCTGCAGCTATACCATAAACACGGAATCTAATGAGGGCCAACGTATGTATCAGAGAAAAACGGCTCGTGCAGTTCTGCCCTTGAGCGGGCTACTGGTAGCTCTGGCGTTCAGCAGCGCAGTCTGGGCTGAAGCAATGCGTATCGAAGTGACCCTGTCCGGTGAACATGAAGTTCCCGCCGTAGAGACGGCAGGCAGCGGCATGGGTGTGATCGAGATTGGCGAGGATCGCAGCGTCAGCGGCAGTGTCACTACCAACGACGTCCCCGGCACCATGGCGCACATCCATGAAGCAGCTGCCGATGCCAACGGACCCGTTGTCATTCCACTGGAGCAAAGCGATGACGATACCTGGTCAGTACCGGAGGGCACGCAACTGACCGAAGCGCAATACGACAGCCTCAAGAAAGGGAACCTGTACATCAATGTGCACACCGAAGCGAATCCAGGTGGCGAAGTACGGGCCCAGCTCACTCCCTGAGCAGACACCCAGTAAGCATACGGGCCGACTACCCGCCGGTCCGTATGCTATAGGTATCACCAGCAGCGACAATCTCATAAAAAATCGGCCAGATGCGGTCAAAGTCGTCTCTTGTAACTTCCCGGATATTCATTCAAACCACTCCAACCAATGCCCGCCCCGCCTACACTGACGGGGTCTGTCTCAACGCTTCCTTACCTTTAGCCAGATAGGCATCCATTTCATCATCCGGCACCATGCTCCCGCCAGTGGCCCAAGCCAGATGGGTCGCATTGGCCAGCTTGGCGGGAGTCAGCTGCAGACGTTGGTGATAAGTCTGGTGCTCCGGCGCCTGAATGCGGGCGATACCCGGCACGCCCGCAAGGGCTGAAGGCTCCAGGCGGATATGTTCTTCCTGCTCCAGGAGCGCGAGCAAGGCATACAACTCTTCATCCCGAATCGTGTAGTAGCCGTCAATAAGCCGCTGCATGGCCTTGCCGACAAAGCCAGACGGTCGGCCCACGGCCAGACCGTCGGCGGCCGTCAGGTTATCGATACCAACATCCTGCACGCACACCTCATCATGCAGGCCGGTATAAACGCCGAGTAACATGCACGGCGAGTGGGTCGGCTCGGCAAAGATGCAGTGCACCGCATCACCGAACACCAGCTTCAAGCCAAAGGATACGCCGCCCGGCCCGCCACCAACGCCGCAGGGGAGGTAAACGAACAGCGGATGCTCAGCATCGACAACCACACCAGCCCCATCCAGTTGGAGCTTCAGTCGCTCCGCCGCGACGGCGTAGCCAAGGAACAGACTGGTGGAGTTCTCGTCGTCGATGAAGTGACAAGCCGGATCTTCATCAGCCTGCTTCCTCCCCTCAGCCACGGCAACGCTGAAGTCCAACTCGTACTCGACCACGGTTACGCCGTGCTCACGCAACATCGCCTTCTTCCACTCACGCGCATCCGCCGACATATGCACAGTCACCTCAAAACCCAATGTGGCGCTCATGATGCCGATCGACAGGCCCAGGTTGCCGGTAGAACCGACAGCAATGCGATGATTCCGGAAGAACGCACGAAAAGCGTCGCTGTCGAGCTTTGCGTAATCGTCATCAATGCTCAACAACCCCGCGGCCAACGCCAGGTCCTCCGCATGCTTGAGCACCTCATAGATGCCGCCACGCGCCTTGATCGAGCCCGAAATCGGCAGATCGTTATCGAGCTTGAGCCAGAGCTGGCCGGGAAGCGCCAGATTGTAGCGCTGGCTGATGGCATTCTGCATTTGCGGCACAGGCTGGATCGGCGATTCGATAATCCCGCCCGCCTGCTCGGTCTGGGGAAAAATGCGCCGGATATAAGCGGCGAAGCGTGTCAGCCGGGCGCTGGCGTCTTGCATATCCTCCAAAGTGAGTCCGACATCAGATAGCGCCACTGCCGCGGGCTGCACAGCCGGATTGAACCAGGCTGTTTCCTTCAGAGCAATAAGCTCCTGAACCAATGAATCTTCCAGCCAGCGGTCAAGTGAAGCTCCGGCGCTCATGTTGTTCCCTCGTGTTTGTATTGGATAATGCGGACTTAGTTAGTCGGTGCAGATGATAGTACAATACCCGCTTCACCCGGTCGCAGCCTACCCGGTCAAAACAAGGACACAATATGAATGCATTACTGATCTGCTCCGGCGGATTCGACTCCGTGACTCTGGCCTACCGGCTGGCCGCGGAACAATCCCTCGGCGCCCTGCTGACCTTCGATTACGGTCAGCGCCACCGCAAGGAAATCGACGCCGCACGTCTGGTCGCCGACCGCCTCGCCGTACCCCATCTGGTCATGGACATCGCCTCGATCGGTGGCCAGCTGTCCGGCTCGGCCCTGACCGATGACATCGCCGTACCCCACGGCCATTACAGCGAAGAGAACATGAAGGTCACGGTGGTGCCTAACCGCAACGCCATCATGCTCACCATCGCCTTCGGCGTAGCCGCCGCTCGCGGATTCGACAACGTCGCCCTGGCGGTCCATGGCGGTGACCACTTCATCTACCCCGACTGCCGCCCCGACTTCATCCAGTTGTTCGCCCAGATGCAGGCCAAGGCGCTGGATGGTGTAGCCGAGGTGGCCCTGTTCGCACCCTACGTCGATACCGACAAGACCGAGATAGCCCGGGATGCGGCGCGCTTTGCCGTACCGGTGGCTGATACCTGGTCCTGCTACGAAGGCGGCGAGATTCATTGCGGCCGTTGCGGCACCTGTGTGGAGCGCATCGAAGCCATGGCCCAGGCCGGTGTGACCGATCCCACACCCTATCAGGACCAGGACTATTGGCGCGACGCCGTGGCGAGGGTGAAGTCATGTACAGCATAAGAAAGGAGTTTCACTTCTCCGCCTCCCACCAGCTCAAGCAAATGCCCGACTGGCACCCCTGCGCCCGGCTGCATGGCCACAACTACGTGGTGGAGATCGAACTGCAGAGCAAGGAGTTGGATCAATACGGTTTCGTGCGCGACTACCTGGAACTCAAGGCGTTCAAGGAGTATATCGACGCTGAACTGGACCACCGCCACCTCAACGAGGTGCTGGGCGATGAATGCACCACTGCCGAACGGCTGGCCAGGCATCTCTATGAGTGGGCGCGCGCTCGCTGGCCCGAAGTAAGCGCGGTATCCGTGTCGGAAACACCCAAGACCTGGGCGGAGTACCGTCCATGATCGCCATCAGCGAAATCTTCGGCCCCACCATCCAGGGCGAAGGTGCATTGATTGGCCTGCCCACGGTATTCGTGCGTACCGGCGGCTGCGATTTTCGCTGCAGCTGGTGCGACACCCTCTACGCCGTGGAGCCCCGCTTCAAGAAGGATTGGCAGAGCATGAATGCCGAAACTATCCTGGCCGAAGTGAACCGCCTGAGTGGCAGTGAACCTATCCTGATCACCCTGTCCGGCGGTAACCCCGCGCTGCAGCCCCTGGCAGAGCTGCTGCAACAGGGCCATCAGCAAGGCCTCAGCTTCGCCATGGAAACCCAGGGCAGCATCGCCCAGGACTGGTTCAGCCAGCTCGACCACCTCACGCTCAGCCCCAAACCGCCCTCCTCCGGCATGTCATTTCGCCGGGACCGTTTCGACGCCTGCCTGGCTGCCGCCGGAGCCGAAACCAAGGTCAGCCTCAAGCTGGTGATTGCCGACGAAACCGATTATCAATGGGCCAAAGACCTGGCGGCTGATTACCCTCTGCTGCCCCTGTACCTACAGCCTTGCAACCTCTCACCGGCCACTCCCGAGCAACCGGAGCGGGAGACGGATACTCGGGCGCTCAACGCGCAACTGCGCTGGCTGGTTGAACGGGTCGGCACCGACCGCTGGTACCGACCACGGGTATTACCCCAGCTGCATGTGCTGATCTGGAATAATGAGCGCGGGGTGTAGCAACCCTGCCAACGGGTCGCTATAGCTCAATCCTCATCCAGATGAAACTTGTGGAAAACGCGATGAACGAGGGGCGCAAGGACTATGGTGCAGGTGGCGATAAACACGTAATTGGAAAACACGCCATAAATACTGGCAAACAATTGCCCTGAAAGACTACTGGGCAATATGGATAAACCGAGCCCGCTCGACAGGGTCAACGACGCGACCAGCGCCCGGCTGGGCTCCATATCATCAAAGTAGACATGCCCTACAGTACCTGCCAGCAACATGACAAGAATCAGCAACAGTGCCAGCAGCACATGCAGATACATACGCATCCTGAAGGCTTTGCTGGTTGTTAATGGCTGGGTTTTACTTTCGTACATGGCCACCTCATCTTGGACCGCCACGCGCGGGATCAGACTATGCGCTGATGCCAGCGCACAGCAAAGCTGCTCACAGATACCACAAGTCCATGAACTCGTTCACCGGCATCTCTTCCAGAGTCTGTTGAGAATCGCAGGCTGCAAGGATTGCGGCCGCCTGTTTCGGTCCGTAATGACCGGCAACAGCCGCCTCGACCTTCTCCAGCAATAGCGGGATTCCTTCTGCCCGACGGCGGCGGTGCCCCAACGGATATTCAACCACCACCCGCTCGGTCTTGCTGCCGTCCTTGAAAAATATCTGGATGGCATTGCCGATGGAGCGTTTGCCGGGATCGAGATAGTCCGTGCTGAAAACAGCGTTCTCAACCACCTCCATCTTGCCGCGCAGTGCATCAATACGCGAATCGGCCGCCACAGCGTCCTCATAGTGCCTGGCCGTCAACTCACCGTATATCAGCGGAATGGCGATCATGTACTGCAGGCAGTGATCCCGGTCGGCCGGGTTGTCCAGCGGACCGGTCTTGTTGATGATGCGCATGCCGGCATCCTGGGTTTCGACCCTGATCCGGTCGATCGCTTCCAGCCGGTCATGCACCTCGGGATACAGAGCCAGGGCACATTCAACCGCGGTTTGAGCATGGAACTCGGCTGGAAAGGCAATTTTGAACAGGATGTTCTCCATCACATAGCTGCCGTAGCCCTGGCTGAACTGCAGCTTGCGCCCCTCGAACAACACATCCTCGAATCCCCAGACGGGCGCTGACAACGCCGCCGGATAGCCCATCTCGCCCGTGAGCGCGATCAAGGCCAGCCGCAGCCCCCGGCTGGTCGCGTCACCCGCCGCCCAGCTCTTGCGCGGCCCAGCCTGCGGCGCATGGCGATAGGCACGCAGCGCCGAGCCATCAAGCCAGGCATGGGAAACGGCGCCAAGCACCTCTTCCTCGCTCCCGCCCAGCAAAACCGCGCAGACAGCGGCAGACGCAATGCGCACCAGCATCACATGATCCAAGCCAACCCGATTGAAGGCATTGTCCAGCGCCAGCACGCCCTGAATCTCATGGGCCTTGATCATGCAGGTAAGAACGTC
>JASJKW010000248.1:0-3292 GCA_037621305.1 Pseudomonas sp. | reverse complement strand
GTAATGGGGCTGTCGACTTCCTGCCCAAGCCCATTCATTACGAGCATCTGATCGCGCAGCTCAAACGCTTCTTTCCGACGCATCAGCTGGACTGATCCAAGCTGATACGCCGGAATATCATCGCTGCCCTCAGGGCGCGGTAGCGGGCGTAGTCCAGATGCTTGCCAGGCTGCTCATGAGCGGCTGACTGACGCCCTGGCCGCCGATGAACTGCAGCAATATCGGGGCGAACTGGCTGACCATACCGGCGTCCATGCCCAGACCCGAGAAGGCATTACCTACGTCGCCCAGGCTGTTCATTTCAGTGCTTGCGGCGCTTTGGCCCAGTGGATTGGCATTGCCCAGCAGGCCGCTGATGGCGCCGGCCTGGTTGCTTATGCCACCGAGGCTCTGCAAGGCCGGTACGCTGCTCATCAACTGGCTGTAGTCAGCGCCGGCCAACTGGTTCTTGGCCAGGTTCAGCAGTGCGCTGGTGCCGCCAACAGCCTGCTCCGAACTGACGTTCAGGGCGGTCAGCTTGCCGAGCAAATCGGCGGACTGGGCCGTGGCGGAGTTGGGTGCGGCAACGGCTGTGGTCAGTTTGGCCGCGTCGCCGAGGCTGAAAGCCTGGGCTGCACCGGCGGTCAGACCGAGGGCCAGGGTCAGAGCGATGCAGGATGTTTTCTTGATCATTTTCATATTCCCACTGTAAATCGGTATGGTTAAGCCTTTTGCCCGAGCGCTGGTACCCGAATGCTCGCCATTGCAGGGCTGTGGCAGCGTCTGGCAGTGTAACCGATTGGTATCGGGTAACGTGCGCCTTTGGTGCGGTCGGACTCTATACTGGGGCATCCTGAAGGAGCTGATGAGAATGCAAACAATGGGTCATACCGAGCACGTGCCGATGTCGTTCACTGATGAGCCGCAGAGCCGTTTCTATCAATCCCGTGGGCTGCGGCTGCATTACCTGGACTGGGGCAACGTGGAGGCACCGCTACTGATGCTGATTCACGGCGGGCTGGAGCATGCTCGGGTCTGGGACCATCTGGCACGCCAGTTATCCACCGACTGGCATGTGGTGGTACCGGATCTGCGTGGCCATGGGGACAGTGACTGGAGTACGGGAGGCGCCTATGCCATTCCCGATTTTGTGCCGGATATCGCGGCGTTGATGGCTGAATTGGGTGACCGTCCGGCGACGCTGGTGGCGCACTCGCTGGGGGGCAATATTGCCGTCCATTACACTGCCCTGTTTCCGGAGCAGGTCAGCCGTTTATGCGTTATCGAGGGCCTGGGGTTTTCGCCTGAGGCGCGGGCCAAGCGGGATGCCAAGTCGCGCCGTGAGCAGCTGCGCGAATGGGTCGAGCGGGTGCGCGAACTGGATCGGCTTGGCCCCAGCCAGTACCCCAGTGTGGAGGCGGCGGTGGAGCGGTTGCTGGGGCATGATCCGCTGCTGAGTCGGGAGTTGGCCGAGTATGTCTGTGAGCGGGGGCTCAGGCCCAACGAGAACGGCCAGTGGCGCTGGAAATATGATCATCAGATACGCGGTTTCGGTGCGGCAGAGGTGGCGTCGGTTGAAGCCAATGACCTGTGGCAGGCCATCGAATGCCCGGTATTGTTGATGTATGGCACCGAGAGCTGGGCATCAAACCCCCAGGATGACGGTCGCATCCGGCACTTCGCCCAGGCGCAGGTTGTCAGCATTGCAGATGCCGGTCATAACCTGCATCACCATCAGCCGCAGGTGTTCATGCTGCATCTACGGGCGTTTCTGGCTTAGGCGAGGGGAAGTAGGGGGGGCGTCTAGGGTTATTGCTGGCTGATTCCGTGCCGGTTGATATTGGCTGGCCTTGCGGCCAGCGGCTCGGGAACTGAGAGCTGGCTCAGTGCGACGTCCCCTCCACAAAACCGATCTTGTTACCCACGTTGTACTTGCCCGATGGCTTGTTCATCGGGATGCGTTTCACTTCCTCGAGGGTGTCGCTGTTGATCACCAGAAGCGCGCCATCCTCATCCCAGACGCTCAACAGCAGGTACTTGCCATCCCGGGTGAACTCCACGTGGGCAGCGTTCTTGCCGGGGACCGGGCGCAGGGTGTGGGCGACTTCCAGGGTCTGTTTGTCGATCAGGTGAATCGCGTCGTTGTTCGGGCCGAAGAATACGTCGGTCCAGGCGTAGGGCGAGTTTTCGTGACTGCGCATGAAGAAGCCGGGGCCTTCGGTGGGAATTTCCTTGATCAGCTCCCAGGTCTCCAGATCCAGTACCGAGATCAGCCCCTGGCTGATATTGGGTGTGGCGAATACCCACTTGCCGTCGCGCTGCCAATAGATGCCCGAGCCCAGGTGCGGCATGCCTGGCAGGGGGATGTCGGTCAGCGCCTTGCCGGTATCCAGATCGATCACCTGACCGCCCCTGGCCTTGCGGGAGGTGGCCAGCAGGTAGCGGTAGTCGGGCGTGAAGGAGAAGTCGTCCAGGTAGTCCGCCGCGATAATCCGCCGGGGTGTGAAATCCGGTTGGCCGGCGTAGGACAGTTCCCAGACCTCCTGCACATCCTTCAAGGCGACCACGAAACTGTCGCGCTGGGGAGCGGTATACACGGCGCTGACCCGCGATGCGCTGCCATCGGCGCCGGCCGTGGCAATGGGTTTGACCAGTGAAAGATCACGGGCATCCAGCACCACCAGATTACCCGGCAGATAGTTGCCGACCAGTACCCAGCGGCCATCGTTGCTGACCGCCAGGTTGCGGGTATTCAGGCCGGCGCGGGTTTCGGCGACCATGGTCAGGTTATGCAGATCGTATTTGCTGATCCAGCCATCCCGGGAGGCGAAATAGACGAAGCGGCCATCGGGCGAGAACTTCGGCCCGCCATGCAGGGCGAAGTGCGATTGGAAGCGCGTCAGCTCTTCGAAGTTGTCGCCGTCGAGGATGCGCACATGGTGATTGCCGGCCTCGACCACGACGAACAGGTTGAGCGGATCGGCGCCGTGCTGTGGACTGTCCGGCAGCTGGCTGACATCGGCGAGGATATGGTGGCTGGCGCGGATATCGGATTCGCTCCAGCTGGGCGGCACCTGCGCTGCGGTGTACAGGTAACTGACCAGTGCGTCGATCTCATCGGTATCCAGCACTTGTCCGTAAGCCGCCATCTGACTGGCGGGACGACCATCGCGAATGACCTTGCGTACTTCCTCGGGTTTGATCCGTCCGAGGCTTTCGGGCAGCAATGCCGGGCCGGTGCCACCAAGGCGGTCGACACCGTGACAGCTCTGGCACTGGCTTTGGTACAGGGTGGCGACGTCGCTGACGCTGG
>JASJKW010000247.1:0-7035 GCA_037621305.1 Pseudomonas sp. | reverse complement strand
TCCGGGATCACCGCCGGCGAGCTGGCAAGGGTCTTTCCCAGTACCGACCTGGCTGCAGCCACCGACGGCACAGCCGATGGTCTGGTGAACTGGGAAGATACCGACCCGCTGCCCCTGGCGCTGTTTGACGCCGCGCGGGTGGACTTTTCCCTGCGCCGACTGGTGCATTACACCGGTAGCGACTGGCGTCATGTACAGCCATGGATTCTGTTGACCAACTATCACCGTTATGTGGATCAGTTCATCCGCCACGGTCTGGATATGCTGCTCGCCGACTCGCGTTTCTGCCGCATGGTGCTACCGGGTAACGTGATCGTTAAACGCGACATGGCCGAGGGCGAGATGCAGGCGATCCTCGACAGCGTGGTCTGGCACAAGTACCAGATGCCGGCTTATCACCTGCAGGCCGCCGACGGAGACGGCATTACCCTGGTCAATATCGGTGTCGGCCCCTCCAACGCCAAGAACATCACCGATCACCTGGCCGTGCTGCGTCCGCATTGCTGGCTGATGATTGGCCACTGCGGTGGTCTGCGTCAGTCACAAACCATCGGTGACTATGTGCTCGCTCACGCCTACATGCGTCGCGATGGCATTCTGGATCGGGTCCTGCCGCCGAACATACCCTTGCCGGCGCTGGCCGAAGTGCAGCAGGCCCTGCAGGATGCGGCGGCGCAGGTAACAGGGGAAAAGGGCGATTCGCTGAAACGACGCCTGCGTACCGGTACCGTCCTGACCTATGATGACCGCAACTGGGAGTTGCGCTGGGCGCAGGAGCGGCCGTTGATCAATCTGTCTCGCGCTGTCGCAGTGGACATGGAAAGCGGCACTATTGCGGCCCAGGGTTACCGTCTGCGGGTGCCTTATGGGACCTTGTTATGCGTTTCGGACAAGCCGCTGCACAGCGAGCTCAAGTTGCCCGGTGCGGCCGGTGCTTTCTATGAGCGCGCCGTGACCCAGCATCTGCATATCGGTATCGCTGCGCTGGATCTGCTGCGCGATCAGTTGCACAGCCTGCATTCACGCAAGCTGCGCAGCTTTGATGAGCCGCCGTTTCGCTAGGGCTTTGCTTGCCCCTCTCCCGCAAGGGGAGAGGGGCAGCTTCTTACAGACAGAACCGCCCAATCAACTCCCGCAATATCTTCACCGTCGGCTCGATCCGGTCCATTGCCAGATACTCATCCGGTTGATGCGCCTGGGCGATGTCGCCGGGGCCGAGGATGATGGTTTGCAGGCCAAGTTGGTTCAGATAGGGGCCTTCGGTGGCGAAGGCTACGCTACCGGCGCTGTAACCGGTGAGCTGTTCGCAGGCCTGGACTATTTCGGCGGTGGCGGGCGCATCCATGGGTGGCACGCCTGGAAACAGCGGTTGGTAATCGATTTGCACCTGTTGTTCTGCTGCGACGGCGGCCAGACGCTGGCCAATGGTTGCGCGCAGCTCATCGGCATCCATGCCCGGCAGTGGGCGCAGATCAAACTCCAGCGCGCAGCGGCCGCAGATGCGGTTGGGGTTATCGCCGCCGTGGATGCAGCCCAGATTCAGGGTCGGAGTCGGCACGCTGAACAGCGGGTTGGTCCATTGCTGTTGCCAGGTGCTGCGCAGGGTCAGTAGTTCATTGATCACCAGATGCATGGCTTCAATGGCGTTGCGCCCGAGTAATGGGTCGGAGGAGTGTCCAGCCTGACCGATGATATCCACCCGCTCCATCAATATGCCCTTGTGCACGCGGATCGGCTTCAGACCGGTCGGCTCACCGATCACCGCATGGCGGGCGCCGAACAGATCATCGGCGGCCAGGGCCTGGGCGCCGCCCATGGCGCTTTCTTCATCCGCGGTAGCCAGGATGATCAGCGGTTGCTTGAAAGGTTGGTCACGGAACGCCTGTACGGCTTCGATAATCAGCGGGAAGAAGCCTTTCATATCGCAGCTGCCCAACCCATACCAACGTCCATCCGCCTCGGTCAGGGCAAAGGGATCATGCTGCCAGCGTTCAGGATTGCAGGGTACGGTATCGGTGTGTCCGGCCAGTACCAGCCCACCGGGACCACTGCCCAGAATGGCGATCAGGTTGGCCTTGCCTGGTGATCCGGCAATTGGCTGAATATTGCAGGTAAAGCCGAGCTCGCTCAGCCAGTCGCTCAGCAGGTGGATGATCGGGAGGTTGGATTGATCGAGTTCCGGCTGGGTACAGCTGATGGAGGGGGTTTGCAGCAGGGCGGCGAATTGCGCCTTGAGCGAGGGGAGGGGCATTGCGAACTCCTGGCTGGCGTAAGACTGGATATCCCAGCTTACGTCAGCCAGTGGCGGGCGTCAGCCGAAAATGCCCTGCAGGGTGAAGAAGAACACGATCGAGAGAATCGCGCCGGCAGGCAGAGTAATCACCCACGAGGTGAAGATGGTGCCTACCACCTTGAGGTTCAGCGCAGCGATACCGCGTGCCATGCCGACCCCGAGTACCGCACCCACCAACGTATGGGTGGTGGACACAGGCAGGCCGATGCCTGATGCACCTACAACGGTGGCGGCGGTGGCCAGCTCGGCTGCAAAGCCGCGGCTGGGGGTCAGTTCAGTAATGTGCTGGCCGATGGTGGCGATCACCCGGTAACCGTAGGTGGCCAGGCCGATCACGATACCGACCCCGCCGAGTAGCAGAACCCAGCTGGGTACCACTGATCTGGCGGCAATCTCGCCACCTGACTGCAGCACGCCGACTACCGCAGCCAACGGGCCTACCGCGTTGGCAACATCGTTGGAGCCGTGGGCAAAGGCCATGGAACAGGCGGTGAAGATCATCAGAATACCGAACACCCGCTCGACACTGTTGTGCTTGCCTTTTTCCGCAGGCTCATCCTTGACTCGTCGCAGCAGCACCACGCCCAGCCCGGCAACCAGCAGGCCGGCGGTCACCGACAGGCCGAAACTCTGGAGGCCGGACAGATCCAGCCCGACATGCTTGAGCCCCTTGGTCAGGGTCATCAACGAGATGAAAAAGCCCACGGCAAACATGTAGAAGGGCACATAGCGTTTGGCGTTGGCGAAGGGGGTATCGGTATCAAGTATCAACCGATGCACGCTGACGAAAATCATGAAGGCAACGATGCCGGACAACAGCGGAGAGATCACCCAGCTGGAAACGATGGGCAATACGCCCGCCCAATTGACCGAGTCGATGGACACGCCGACCGCACCAAAACCGATCACTGCACCGACGATCGAGTGTGTCGTCGAGACTGGCCAGCCGCGCATGGAGGCGATCAGTAGCCAGGACCCGGCGGCCAGCAGCGAGGCCATCATGCCGAATACCATCTGCTCTGGGGTGATTTGCGTTGCATCCAGAATGCCGCTGCGAATCGTCTGAGTGACCGACCCCCCAGCCAGATAGGCGCCGAGGAACTCGAACACCATGGCGATGATGATTGCCTGCTTGATGGTCAGGGCGCGAGCGCCTACTGAGGTGCCCATGGCGTTGGCTACGTCATTGGCGCCAACGCCCCAAGCCATGAAAAAACCGAATAGGCAGGCCAGCACCAGCAGGATGGTGCCATATTCTGCGATCAGGGTCATAAGAGAAAGCTCTGTGGATTATGTGTCAGATGGGCGGCCCTTTAACGGGCCATGAGGATTTCCAGGCGATTGCCTACGCGCTCCGCTCGGTCGGCGACATCACCGATCCATTCGATGATCTGGTAGGTGAACATCACGTTCACCGGGGGGAGTTCGGGCTCGCGCTTGAACAGTTCCGCGCGCAACTTGATCTGCATCTCATCCGTGTCATGCTCGATGCGTTCCAGCTCGATGATCATGGTTTCCATGAGCTTCCTCTCACGACCGGCAAAGCTGGTTTCCATCAGGTCGCTGAGCTCTTCCATGGCACGCAGGGCCTGAGTGGCGGCCTCGACAGAACGCTCGACAAAACGTCTGAACGCAGGCTGTACGGCGGGGTGAATCGTCATCTTGCGGCCCAGCATCAGGCCGGCGATATCCTTGGCGCGGTTGGCGACTTTGTCCTGTACACTGAGCAGTTCAAGCAGATCCGAGCGCGGTACGGACAAAAACAGGCTGTTGGGCAGGTTGACCCGAACATTCTTTTTCATCTCGTCGGCTTCGTTCTCGAGCGCGCAGATATGCTGCTGAACGCGTTCGGCTTCGACCCAGTCCTCTGCCATCAGCGCGTCGATGAAAGGCACCAGCTGAGAAGCGCATTCATGTGCCTTGGCCATATGCCGCTGCATCGGCCCGATAGGCGAGCGACCGAAGAGATTCATGAAAGGATTGTTGGACATAGGGAACTCCCAAGGCGTGTTTGGCAGCGGATTATAGTCATGGCAGAGCATGCGGTCACCCAATTGACACATTTTTGCCAAAATCATTGCGATCACCGACGATTGCGGCGACTTCATCATGAGACAAAGTATGGCCCAGGAAACAGAAATCAAACTGCGAATCAGCCCTGACGCCCTGTCAGAGCTGCGTACCCACCCCTTGTTGCAGCAGCGTCTGCAGGGCGACTGGAGCACCGGTACTCTGTACAACCAGTATTACGACACGGCCTCGCGAGACCTGGCCGAAGCACGTGTTGCCCTGCGGGTGCGCCGTGATGGCGAAGAGTTCATCCAGACACTGAAAAGTCGTGGCCAAAGTGTTGCCGGTCTTTCCGAGCGTAATGAGTGGGACTGGTCCGTCGCCGCCGCGGCGCTGGATCTGACCCTGTTGGATGACAGCTGCTGGCCTGCCAGCCTGGCTGCGCTGGACAAACTGACCCTGCAACCGGTCTTCACCACTGACTTTCAACGCACCAAGGCGATCCTGCGCTGGGAGCGTGAGGGTGAGACAGTGGAAGTGGAAGCAGCGCTGGATCAGGGCAAGGTCGTCGCCGACGGCCGTGAAGAGCCGATCTGCGAACTGGAGCTTGAGCTGCGCGCCGGCCCCGTGGCAGCGCTTCTGGAACTGGCCGCCGCACTGGCGGTGGACGTGCCCTTGATGCCCTGCGACATTAGCAAGGCCGAGCGGGGTTACCGACTGTTCGATCCGTCCAGCTACGATCTGCAGCTGGATGCTCGCGCCTGGTCGCAGGATACCCGGGTGGATGAGGTGATCGCCGGTGCCGGATGGCAGTTGCTCGGGCACACCCAGCGGCTGGCCGAGCAATATCGGTTCAGCGGGCAATGGAAGCTGTTTCGTGAGCTGTTGGTCAATCTGGTCAGCCTGCGCGCCTTTTTCGGTGTCTTCGATCTGGCCCTGCCGCGTACCTCAGCTCAGCCGTTTACCCCAGCTCTGGATCAGCTCATTGCGCAGTACCGCCCCTTGGTGCTCGCGGGTTGGTCCGATGACGAGGAAGGTCGCAGCGCCCGCGAACAGGCACCGCAGGTATTCGAGCAAACCGTTGCCAGCCCCGCGTGGGGGCAATTGTTCCTTGGTTTGGGACTGTGGTTGCACACCACCAGCTGGAAGCAGAGCCGTCCGCCACGGGGCGAGCGTGTGGGCGACCTGGCATTGCCGCGCTGGTTGCTGGCCGCGGTTGCCCGCGAGATTCAGGAGCTGCGCGTGCCGCATCACAATGATCCGGATTCCGATGTCAGCGAATGGATGGATCAGCAGCCACGCTTGAGCCGTCTGTATTTCCTGTTGTCCCACTTCCGCGATCATCTGGAGGTGCCGGAGCCCAATCGGCTGTTCGGTGAGTTGAACAAACTGCAGGCGCTGCTTGAACAGTATCCTCTGGTCGATGAAGAGGTGCGTCCGGCACTGTTGACCGCGCTGCGCAAACAGGGGCAGCGGCTACGCAAGCTGAACGCCTGGCGTGAACTGAACAGCTGATATTGGCCGGGGTGGTGGGTCGATGGAATGGACGACAAGAGGTGAACAGGGATGAAGCATCTGACCGATCTGGCCACTCCCGGCACTGATCGCCTGCTGGATCTGACGGATATTCTCAAGGCACTGGCAGCGCAAGGCCGTTTGGCGCTGGACAGCGCCGAACAGTTGAGCACCTTGCGTCGTTCTGCAACAGGTGACACTGCCAAGCTGCATCCGCTGGAGTTCATCGCCAGCCAGGCGCCGGATGATCTTGCCCGCCCCGGCAGACCCTTGGATCTGGATTCGCTGACCCGTTGGCTGGCCAGTGAGTCGGGTCAGCCGTTCTATCGTATCGATCCGCTGAAGATCAATGTCTCGGCCGTCACGCCCTTGATGTCCTTTGCCTTCGCTCAGCGCCACGGCATTCTCGCCGTGGAAATCAACGAACGGGAAGTCACTGTGGTCAGTGCTCAGCCCTTCGTGCGTGGCTGGGAAGCTGATCTGGTGCATGTGCTCAAACGCGAGATTCGTCGCGTGGTGGCCAGCCCGGCGGACATTCTGCGCTATTCGCTGGAGTTCTATCGACTGGCTCGCTCGGTGCACGGCGCCAATGCGTCAGACCAGAAGAACACCTCGATCGGCAACTTCGAGCAGTTGCTCAACCTCGGCAGCATGAGCCAGGAGCCGGATGCCAACGATGCGCATGTGGTCAATATCGTCGACTGGCTGTTCCAGTACGCCTTCGAGCAGCGGGCCAGCGATATCCATATCGAGCCCCGCCGTGAGAACGGTAGCGTGCGACTACGTATCGACGGTGTGTTGCATACGGTTTACCAGTTTCCGCTGCAGGTGGCCGTGGCGGTGGTCAGTCGTCTGAAAACCCTGGGCCGGATGAATGTGGCGGAAAAGCGCAAGCCGCAGGATGGCCGGGTCAAGACCAAGTCGCCCCAGGGCAACGAGGTCGAGCTGCGCTTGTCGACCTTGCCGACGGCCTTTGGCGAGAAGATGGTCATGCGGATCTTCGACCCGGATGTACTGCTGCGCAGTTTTGATCAGCTGGGCTTTTCCGGTGAAGATCAGCGCCGCTGGCAGGGCATGGTCGAGCAACCCAACGGTATCGTGTTGGTCACGGGACCGACTGGCTCCGGCAAGACCACTACGCTGTACACCACGCTCAAGCAGCTGGCCACGCCGGAGGTCAATGTCTGCACCATCGAAGATCCGATCGAGATGGTTGA
>JASJKW010000246.1:0-4124 GCA_037621305.1 Pseudomonas sp. | reverse complement strand
ACGGGATCTGCCGAAACTGGATACCGAGGATTTTGAATCGCTCATGGATGATGCGGATGTCGAGCCGTCCGACCCGGACGCCGACGTGTCCGCGCCACGCTGAGGGGTTGTCATGAAATTGCCGATCTATCTGGATTACGCTGCCACCACGCCGGTTGACCCCCGCGTGGCGGAAAAAATGTGTGCCTGCCTGACGATGGATGGCAACTTTGCCAATCCGGCGTCGCGTTCACACCTGTACGGCTGGCAGGCCGAGGAAGCCGTCGAGCTGGCTCGGCGTCAGGTTGCCGATCTGGTGGGCGCGGACCCCCGCGAGATTGTCTGGACCTCGGGTGCCACCGAGTCTGACAACCTGGCGATCAAGGGAGCCGCTCACGCGTTTGCCGAGCGCGGTCGGCATATCATCACCTCGCAGATCGAACACAAGGCGGTCATTGACAGCTGCCGTCAGCTGGAACGTGAAGGCTTTGAGGTCACTTATCTGAAGCCGGGTGCGGATGGACTGATCAGCGTGCCGCAATTGCAGGCGGCGCTGCGCGAAGACACCATTCTGGTGTCACTGATGCAGGTCAACAACGAGATCGGCGTGATCAACGACATCGCTGCGCTGGGCGCCGTGGCCCGGGAGCGTGGCGTGTTGTTCCATGTCGATGCAGCGCAGTCCACCGGCAAGCTGGCGATCAACGTCAAACAGTTGCCGGTCGATCTGATGTCCTTCAGCGCCCATAAGACCTATGGGCCCAAGGGCGTTGGGGCTCTCTATGTGCGGCGCTCGCCGGATGTGCGTATCGAAGCGCTGATCCATGGCGGCGGACACGAACGAGGTATGCGTTCAGGAACCCTGGCGCCTCACCAGCTGGTTGGCATGGGCGAAGCCTTTGCTCTGGCCGGTGCGGAAATGGCGGCGGAGACTCAGCGCATGGCCGCACTGCATGCGCAGCTGCTTGAAGGACTGGCGAATCTGGACGGTGTCTTCGTCAATGGTTCAACAGAGCACCGCGTGCCGCATAACCTGAATCTGGCGTTTGCCGGCGTGGACGGCGAGCTTTTGTTGCTGGCGCTGCGTGATCTGGCCCTGTCTACCGGGTCTGCCTGCACCTCGGCCTCGGTCGAGCCATCCTACGTGTTGCGCGCTATCGGCTTGTCGGATGAGCTGGCACACAGCTCCATTCGTCTGTCCCTGGGGCGTTTCACCACGGAGGCTGACATACAGCAGGCGGCGGAAGTGCTCTGCAACGCGGTGCTGAAGCTGCGTAAAGCCGGGTAATACGGCGTTTCAACTTGATTGTCGCGCCTGTTACGTATTTGCAGTCAACCTGCGTATAATCTGCGGGTTAACAATTCCTGTTACCTGTCAATTTTTTACTTCCGTCTGGAGAGTTTCATGGCCGTAGAACGCACCCTGTCCATTATCAAGCCCGATGCCGTCGCCAAGAACGTTGTTGGTCAGATCCTGAGCCGCTTCGAGCAGGCTGGTCTGAGCATCGCCGCGGCCAAGATGGTTCAACTGTCCCAGACTGATGCTGAAGGTTTCTACGCTGAGCACAAAGAGCGTCCCTTCTTCAAGGATCTGGTCAGCTTCATGATTTCCGGCCCGGTTGTCGTACAGGTTCTGGAAGGCGAAGGCGCAATCCTGAAGAACCGCGACCTGATGGGCGCTACCAACCCGAAAGAAGCGGCCGCCGGTACCATCCGTGCCGATTTCGCTGAATCAATCGATGCCAACGCTGTTCACGGCTCTGATTCCGCTGCTTCCGCTGCCCGTGAAATCAGCTATTTCTTCGCTGAAACCGAGCTGTGCCAGCGTACCCGCTGAGCCCTGCTACAGACACCAACTGAGTGATGGATTGCAATGACTGAGACCACCGGCAAGATCAACCTGCTGGGCCTGACACAGCCGAAACTGGAAGCTTTTTTCGAAGAGCTTGGAGAGAAGCGCTTTCGTGCCGGGCAGGTCATGAAATGGATCCATCACTTTGGTGTCGACAATTTTGATGACATGAGTAATGTCAGCAAGGCCTTGCGCGACAAGCTCAAGGCCCGTGCTGAAATTCGCGGCCCGGAAGTGGTCAGCGAAGATATTTCCACAGATGGCACGCGCAAGTGGGTAGTGCGAGTGGCGTCTGGCAGCTGCGTCGAAACGGTATACATCCCGCAGAATGGCCGCGGTACGCTGTGCGTATCGTCCCAGGCGGGATGCGCGCTGGACTGCAGCTTCTGCTCCACCGGCAAACAGGGTTTCAACAGTGACCTGACTGCCGCCGAAATCATCGGCCAGGTGTGGATTGCCAACAAGTCCTTCGGTACTGTGCCGGCCAGAGTCGACCGTGCCATCACCAACGTGGTGATGATGGGCATGGGTGAGCCACTGCTCAACTTCGACAATGTGGTCGATTCCATGACGCTGATGATGGACGACCTGGGTTACGGCATCTCCAAGCGCAAGGTGACCTTGTCCACCTCGGGCGTGGTGCCGATGATCGAGAAGCTGGGACAGGTCACGGACGTGGCGCTGGCCCTGTCGTTGCACGCGCCGAACGACGAGCTGCGCAGCCAGTTGGTGCCCCTGAACAAGAAGTATCCTCTGTCGGTCTTGCTGGAAGCCTGCAACAAGTACATTGCCGGGCTGGGCGAGAAGCGTTTTCTGACCATTGAGTACACCCTGCTCAAGGATGTGAATGATCAGCCGGAACACGCTCGACAACTGATCGAGTTGCTGCGTGAAACGCCGTGCAAGATCAACCTGATTCCCTTCAACCCTTTCCCCCATTCCGGGTATGAGCGGCCGAGCAATAATGCCATCCGCCGCTTCCAGGACATGTTGCACAACGCTGGCTACAACGTCACTGTGCGCACACCCAGGGGAGAGGACATAGATGAAGCATGCGGACAGCTGGTCGGCCAGGTCATGGATAAGACCCGGCGCAGTGAACGCTACATCGCGGTACGCCAGCTTGCCGATGAGCAGGCTGAAGTAACGCCGTCGACAAATCGCCGATAACATCCAGCCGAGGAACGATTGTGATGAACAAGCAAATTGTCGTGATCTGGCTATTGAGTCTGGTACTCAGTGGCTGTGTGACCACTTCCGATCAGCCTAACCGCAAAACTGATCCGAACGAGGCAAGGGACGCCTATGTTCAGCTCGGACTGGGCTATCTGCAGAATGGTGAGACCGAGCGCGCCAAGGCGCCCTTGAGCGAAGCGCTGAAAATCGATCCGCGTTCCGAATCCGCAAACGTCGCCCTGGCACTGGTATTCCAGCAGGAAGGTGAGGTGGCATCGGCCGACAAGCATTTTCGCGCCGCGTTGGCCAGCGCACCGGACAGCGCTCGCATACTGAACAACTACGGCGCGTTTCTGATGGAGCAGAAGCGTTACAACGAAGCACTGGGTTATTTCCAGAAAGCGGCCGAAGACACCTTCTATCGAGAACGCTCGCGGGTTTTCGAGAACCTCGGTCTGGCCTACAAACGGCTGGACAAGCCTGAGGAAGCCAAGCTCAGCTTCGAGCGGGCGCTGCGCCTGAGTAGTCGCCAGCCCTTGGCTTTGCTGGAACTGGCGCGCATGGAGTTCAGCGAACAGAACTATGTGCCTGCCTGGAACCATTATCTGAATTTCAGCCAGATGTCCGCTCAGAACGCCTCCAGCCTGTGGCTGGGTGTGCAGTTGGCGCGTCGCTTTAATGATCACAACAGGGCGGCCAGCTACGCGTTACAGCTGCGTCGGCTGTATCCGGCAACGCCGGAGGCTCGTGCCCTACTTGAGTCGGAGCAGTCCTGATGGCCGAAGAACTGGTAACAGAAGCCGGCAAAGGCGCCGATCACATCAATCCGGGCCAACTGCTGCATGACGAGCGGGTACGGGTTGGGTTCACTGCCGAGGAAGTCGCCACCCATCTGCGACTGAGCCGCGCCACGCTGGGCTTTCTGGAAGCCGGCCGGTTTGACCGCCTGCCCGGTGATACCTTTGCCCGCGGCTACGTACGGGCCTATGCACGCCTGCTCAAACTGGATCCGAACCGGTTGGTGCAGGACTATGATCGCTATGTCGGCGTCGAGAAGCGCGAAAGCCAGGTTCATACCATCGACAAGGTCGTGGTTGCTCCCAAGCGCGGCGCGCGA
>JASJKW010000245.1:0-13249 GCA_037621305.1 Pseudomonas sp. | reverse complement strand
CGAGGGAAATCCACCCGCCAGAGCCATGGCACACCGATCTTCTACGTCGACCTGATCCTGCGCTCGGGGATCAGCACAGAAGAAGCCCTGCAACAGGCCCAGCAGTTGGATCAAGCACGTCGGGAGGCGGGGTTTGATCAGCAAGCGTTAGATGCTGCGGCCCACACCGGCCTGAACAACGGGGCCTTCGAAGACAGTGAAGACGAGGCTCACCAGGTACTGGAGGAGTTCTATCCGGACTCCGGCACCATCGCCAACCCCTCTATCAGCACACCGCGCACTCGGAAAAACACACCAACGCTGCATGAGCTGATTCTGGAACGCAGCCACCCCATGCAACAGCACGATGTTGCAGCCAACGTAGACATATCACCAGGAGTAAACCAATGAACGAGATTAAGGAGTATCTGGCGGTTCCCAATCTGTCCGAATTGGACGTACTGGAGTGGGCTCAGTCCATCCTCGAAGCACGCTTCAAACGCAGTAACTATCTGACCAACCCCTCGTTAGTCAGGGGTTATCTCAAAGCCCAGTTGGCCACCGAAGAGCGTGAAGTGTTCGCGCTCATCTTGCTGGATAGCCAGCATGGGGTATTGGGTTTTGAGAAGCTGTTCTACGGCACCATCGACAGCGCCAGTGTCTATCCCCGGGAGGTGATCAAGACTGTTCTCAATGCTAATGCCGCTGCAGTCATCATCGCACACAACCACCCCAGTGGTAATCCTGAGCCCAGCCAGGCGGACATTCATCTGACCAAACGCCTGGCTGCATCCCTACAGACGATTGATGTCCGCGTACTGGACCATCTGGTGATCGGCGGAACCGACACCGTGAGCTTTGCGGAACGGGCTCTGCTGTAAGCCCCACCTTCTAACTGAACCGGAGGCACTATCATGCCCACCCCCACCTGTTGCATCTGCCAATCAGCCACTTTGATCAACCGACAGAACCTGCATACGCTGGCCGCTCTGGCTGGCATGCTGGATGTGCTACTGCGTCAGTACAGCGCTCAGCAGCGAGAGCAGCCACCTGACCGCACTCCCTGGATGCACCTAGGTGATTTATTAGGAGCATTGAAAGACGCCCGTGCCATACAGCTTGAAGGGCTGGCACAAGGCGTGACATTGGCTGCTAATGTCGAGCGGAACTGGCTGGGTGAGTTTGAAAGCCTGTGTCTAAGCTGCGGATTCATGTTGATGGAAGACGACACCCCGCGCTGAAGTGCAGCCGACACCGCTCTTGGGTTACCGAGACAGTCGGCTGCTCAATTGCTCACCCAACCGCAGAACCAGATCGCGATCCTCCACATTCAATGGCTCCAGCAACTGCCGCAGATGACGCACCGGTCATCGATATACGAGCTCTTCACAGTTATAAGCCCATCGCTTCGCACCCAAACAGCTTTGCAAGCTCATACAGACGCAGAATTGATGGCATAGCTACATACCTTTTGGTTTCTAGTCAGCTGCGCAACGAGCTGAACAGCTCAGCTCCCGCCCCTTTCTTCAGCAGCTCATATACCACCGTCAGGAACACGTCCCGCGTCGCCTCATCACTGAGCAGTTTGGTTGCCATGCTGGTGTGGCTGCTCATGGCCGAGGCAATGGCAGTCACTGCCTTGACCGGCAAATCAGCCTTCATCGCCTGCTCCATGGGATTGTGTTGGACCTGAGCCATCAGCACCTTGTCAGCGCGCAGCTTTTCGGAAACATGCACCGCAAGCGCAACCTGATCCGTATCAGTAATGTCCTTGCCAAAGGCATTGTTAAGCTTCTCGATCAGCTCGGCCAGATACTTTTTCTCTCGATCACGGGCATCACGCAGGCCGCTATCGGAGATAGCCCATAAGCCCGGCGTTTCTCCCTGCACAGCCACACCACCCAGATCACTTCCTTTCTTGATCTTGTAATGACTGAGCTTGAGATCACCCAGATCTACCTGCTGCGTCGTAATCCCTTTGAGGCGCCTACGTAATAGACGAGCAAAACTGGCGAAGGCTTCCAGGTGCGGATCGCCAAAGTCGATCAGCTGGGCAATATACTCGTAGCTACGCACGAACTTGTTCAGGCTCTCGCTGAAGATCATCAGCTCATCGCGCGCCGTGGCGTACTCCGAGCGCTGCGCGTCCGCGTACTCCATGTCCTTATCGTTGCCCGCCTCGTGCGCCTTTTCCCATGCCTGATCCCACTGCTCTATAGCGTCGCTGAGCGTCTTCAATTTGCTGTTGAAACGATCGGTGGGAGCCTGCGTCAAGGAGAACAGCTTCTCGTGCGTCACGTTCGAATCCACAATGGCATCACCGAACGCGTCGACCTCGGCAGGCTCATAGATAAACATGCCATCGAGTCGCTGTTTGATGTCGTAAACGATGTTGGGATCCTGAATGTCCGACACCTGGGCATCGCGATAGAAGGTCTTAAACGCCGCCAGGATTTCTTCGGCCTTGTTGGCCAAGTCGATGACGTAAGTCTTGTCCTTCCCAGGGAACGTTCGATTCAGGCGTGACAGCGTTTGCACTGCCTCTACACCGGATATTTTTTTGTCCAGATACATGGCAACCAGCTTAGGCTGGTCGAATCCAGTCTGGTACTTGTTGGCAACGATCATTACCCGGTACTCGGGCGTGTCAAACACTTTGCGCATATCGCGGCCTTTCAGGCCTGGGTTGAGGCTGGTCTCGCTGAACTGATGGTCTGCTGGTAGGCTGGGCTCCTGCACATCGGTGTTGGGGACTTCGCCTGAAAATGCCACCATGGCCTGCACATTGTCATAGCCCTTGCGCTCGCAATAGTCCTCCAGCGCCAGCTGATATTTCACCGCCGCTGCACGGGAGCTAGTGACCACCATGGCCTTGGCCTGGCCGCCGAGCAAATGCGCGACGTTCTTGCGAAAATGCTCGGCGATCAGCTCGACCTTCTGCCCGACGTTCACCGGATTCAGTGACAGCCATTTGGCCAGCTTGCGACCTGCGGATTTTTCGTCCACCCGTTTATCTTCCACCAGCTCACTGCAAATTCTGAATGCCACCTCGTAGCTGGTGTAGTTCTTCAACACATCGAGAATGAAGCCTTCTTCAATCGCCTGCTGCATGGTGTAGAGATGGAAGGGTGCTGGCGGGTTGTCCGCACTAACAGGCTCAGCCGGATTGCGCGGACGACCGAACAGACTCAGCGTGGAGTGCTTGGGGGTAGCGGTAAAGGCAAAATAACTGGCATTCCCGGGGCGACTGCGTGAGCTTTGCCAGACAGACAGGCGTTCTTCCTTGGACAGTTTCTCCCACTCGGCCTCGCTCTGACCGGTCAACACATAACGCAAGTCGTCCGCTGTGCTGCCACCGGTAGAGCTGTGCGCCTCGTCGATAATGATGGCAAAGCGTCGGTTGCGTAGGCTCTGCTCCTTGAGGATTGCCTGCTGCGCATAGGGAAAGGTCTGCAACGTACAAACAATGATGGGTACACCGTCAAGCATGGCTTTGGCCAGCTGCTGGCTTTTCGGCAAACTGGAGGTCTGGCGGTCAATGGCACAGACCACACCAGCCTGATGCTCAATCTGCCGGATAGCGTCCTGCAGCTGTTGATCCAGCACCTGTCGGTCGGTGACCACTATCACACTATGGAAGTACGGCTCGCCATCGGAACGACGCACCCGTATCAATGAATGTGCTGTCCAGGCGATGGTGTTGGTTTTTCCTGAGCCCGCGCTGTGCTGAATCAGGTACGGTTGCCCCGCGCCTTCCACACGAACAGCGTCAATCATCTTGGTCACGCTTTCCCATTGATGAAAACGGGGAAAGATCAGCGTCTCCCGGAAGTAAGTCTTACCGTGGACATCCTGAACCTCCTTGCGCTCCTGCAGCACAAAGCGATGGAAGATGTGCAGCCAGTTGTCCTTCTGCAACACCCGGTCCCAGAGGTAGCTCACAGGGTAACTACCATTCTCTCCAGGCGGGTTGCCAGCCGCACCCTCATTGCCCCGGTTGAACGGCAAAAAGAACGTCGTCTCCCCGGCCAGCTTGGTGGTCATGCGGATATCGCTGTCACTCATCGCAAAATGCACTACCGCACCGCGCTTGAAGGCCAACAAGGGCTCCCGACCGCCACTCTTACGCTCTGGTTTGCGATCCATCTGGTATTGTTGCACTGCAGCCTCAACGGATTGGGTAAAATCCGTCTTCAACTCCACCGTAGCCACCGGAATCCCGTTGATAAAAAAGGCCAGATCGATTTCATCTGCCTTGTCCAACGAGTAGCGCAGCTGCGGCACCACACGCAGGCGGTTGGCCGTATAGCGGGCGATAACCGTCTCATTGCGATCATCCTCAGGTAATGCCTGACTCATCGCCAGGGTGCCACTGCCGGCCACGGCAAAGCCGTAACGCAGCACATTCACCGTACCCCCATCGACCTTGTTCTCCAGCTGCTTGACCAGCCGATCCAGCACCACCGTTTCGGTACCGGCACCATTCATGGCATGGAGCTTGGCCATGGCGGCGGGCTGACTATCCTCAAGCCAGCCCAGCACATCCACAGGGTATAGCGCCCGGACCAAGTCATAGTCGGCGGATTTGCCCACCAACCAGCCGGCAGCGTCAAGCTGCTCGACAATGTGGCGTTCCAGCTCGCATTCGTGATGGATGTGGCTCATGGCGTACCTCATTCCTTTACGTTAGTGCCAAAAAATGGCCACCTTGTCTAAAGCTTATCTAGACCTTGTCTAACCCTTGTCTTGATCAGAGCCAGCAAGCACCCACCTACCCGTTTGCCGGCTTCCTTGCTTTTCAATGGTTTGGTCACGTTTTGACATTGCATGCAGTAGGTTCCGAAACTTGTTCTGCTTCTGCTTCTCGTCTAAAGCATCCGACAGCTTGTCTAAAACGAGCCCCTTCAAATCGCTCGGGCTGGCAGAGCCAAACTTGCGCAGATAGTCGAGTATCAGGTCCTTGTAATAGGCGTCATCAAAGGCCCGGTTGCGAATATACTCGCCCTTGCTGCCTGTGGCTTGGGCCACTTGCGCAGCAGGGTAGTAGTTCGGCTTGCGTCCCTCGATCAACCCCTGTTTGCGTAGCAGAGCGGCCGCGTCGTCGGTGATTCCCTGCTTCTTCTGCACACGGTCCAGCAGCATCACGGTGTTCAACGGTAGATCCTGGCGCTCCAGTAGCAGGCGAGTGTAGTTCTCGTCGATTACATGGCCGTAGATCTCCAGCACCACCTTGTCCGGGGAAGACTTGCTGTAGTCAGGCAAGGGGAAGTAGCGCTTACGCTGGGACTGGGTCATGGTGCTGATACCAAAGCCCATGGTATCGATCATGTTCAGACTGACCATAGCCTGCGTCAGCCAGGGGTTACGGTAGCGACTCGGCGTCACCTCCCCACTGAAATAGTCCTCGGGCTTGCCCTCAAAAAAACCACCGGCATTCTCGAACACCAGCCGGTCCACCCGCTCGGTCACCAGAATACGCGAGCGCAACTGATAGTCCTGGTGCGCGATGCAATTGTGCAGCGCCTCCAGAATCACCCGGGTGTCGTATTTACTGACCTCAGTGGCCAGCAACTGGTTTTGCGGGAAGAGCTTGTAACCAATGTTGCGGATGCGTTGAAGCACCTGCGTGGTCGTCAGCAAAAAGGGCGGGCCAAAGTGTTCGTAAGCCTGCTCCTCGCCCATCAATTTCCAGGTAATTTGTGCCAATGCTGGCAAAAAGTGACTAGCTTCTGACTTGCCGAGAAGCAACAGAGCTGTGCGAGTTATGCCGCCCTGGATGGTTATCTTGGCCTTATCGAGAAAGGTGGCCACATCCCAGTCGGCAATGTCCTCGGCGAAGCCCGAATTGCGGTGCTTCTCGGAAAACTTCTCCCGAGCAACAGCAAGCGCCGCGGGGTCGAGATCCTTCAGCGTTGCGCCTTCTACAATCTGCGCGGACCAGTCACTGACATCCAAGGGCTCATGCAGAATAGCTTCCAGACGTTCCTGACGCATTTCTACCAGGGAGTCATCCAAGCGCTGCCACGCTTTGTCATGGGCATATACCGGCATACGTGGCCGATGCTTGGGAATATGAAAGACCCACACCGTCTTGCCTGTGTCATCCGTTTTAAAGGACTCGACTCGGAAGCCTTCCGAATCCAGCGCACGGCAGCGCTCCAGCAAGCGTTGTCGAACGTTATCGACTGTCTGGTTGTTGAAGTCCTGAATACCTACGATGCGCAACGTGCCGTCCTCCACGCCCACCACCAGATGCCCACCCTCCATATTGGCGATGGCGGACAGATAGCTGATCACATCACTGCCTGCGCTCCCGGTGAGAGCATGGCGCAGGTTCTTGAATTCCTTCCACTCGCAGGCGGCATTTTCCTTGGGGAAAAGCTCAAGCAGGTATTCTTGCAGTCTGGCTTCATTCACAGACCTATCCTCCCTCAGGTAGCTCTGAGATATTCAATTGCTGATCCTGCCAGGCTGCGTAAGTCTGACCGCTACCCACCAGCAGCCAGGAAGTCCGCCCATTGGCCGCACGGCCACATACTACTGCTGCCGCTGCACTGGGGCTGCTGAAGGCGTAGTCATCGCTGAAGACCAGGTGTTTAGCCCCGTCGGCCACCAGCACGCCCTCATCGACCAGTTGCTTGAACAAACCCTGATAGCCGCGCTCGGTGCCCACCCATTCGGCGCGGGCCTTGGAGCCCTTGAGCACAAAGAACTCGCCATCGACTTCCTGGCCCTGGGCGCTTATGCCGTAGCGCGGCACCTCCAGAGTAAAATGTGGAGACCGAGTGATTGGCATCTCTGTGCTGGCTGTGACCGGTGTGGAGGGCTTGGTCAGTTCACGCAGGAAGTCGAAGCCCAGCACCGGCAGCACGGTGCGGATCTGCTCTAGGAAGAAGGCCATATCAGCGCGGTCGGATTCGGGGAGGCTGATGTAGTCATGCGCCGTGCCGTTGACCAACTCGCAGCGCCCGAGGTTGCCGGCGATGCCGATCAGCACGCTTTCCAGGTATTTCACATGGGCCTTGGTCAGATTCTGATCCTTGCTGGTAACCAGGCACACGCGCTCCCAAAAGTCCTTTCCGCCCGCCTCTTCTGGGCGGTTATGAGTCTTCAGGCGCTTGGCCACATCATCGGACTCACCGATATACACTCTGGAGCGCAGATTGTTGTCCGGGTCGGGGCCAATCAGGAAGTACACACCAGTACGGGCACACTCTGAGCGCTGCACCAGCTCGGCCAGTTTGGAACGGGGGCCGGTCAGTACATGTCCAGTCCAGTTCATGATCTCGGCAGCCAGCAGGCCATTGGGCGTGCCATCCACCAGAAATAGACGCAGACTGCGGCCCTGGCTCATACAGCCTCCCGCAGGTCGATCTGGCCGGTGACAGCGGCGGTAATCAGGGCGGAGCGGCGTTCTTTGAGTAAATTAATGCTGCGCTCAGTTTTTGCTCTTAAGTTATCCAGCCTCGCAGTGGACTTCGCCACCCAAGTAACAATTCCCATCTGCTCGTTGATTGGCGGCCTAGGAAGCTGGACGCTATTCAGTGATTCACGATTAATCTTCGGCATAGCCACTCGATCAGCCTCCAACACAGCGAACGCAGAAAATGGCTCGGACAAAAGGAACCAGAAAAGAAACTGGTTACTCATGCCAGAGTGCCCACGCATCGGATACATATCAGCGCTGCACAGACTCAAGTCCGGAGCGATGCAGACCTTTCTCAATGCTGGGCGGATTTTGCTGTAAACCACGTCGCCTTTTTGGCAAAGATACTTTCCACTCTCAGCGTTCTGCTCCTCAGCCGTTTCAGTAAGTAGAAGCAGCCCCGAGCCGGACTCAATGTGGTTAGGAGCGAGCAGTACCATTTCCCGATAGGGCGACTTCTCAGGATCAACTTGGCCTTCAGCGATGAAAACGCACCGCTGGAAGCTGAGTACAGCCCAATGCTCCGGCACCTCCCCCAACCACTCCACGCCGGAGTCTTTCACCTTCACGTTGGGATTGAGGCCCTTGGTGACGGCATGGGTGATCAGCGCCTGGCGCTTTTCGCGCAGCAGCTGGATAAAGCGGGTTTTCTTTTCAATCAGAGCGTCGATGCGGGCGGTTTCGCGGTCAAGATGGGCAGTGATCAATTGCTGCTCACCTTCTGCCGGGACACCCAAGACAAAGTCTTTGAATTGGTCTTGAGACAGATTCTGCATGCTTGAGCTAGTACCTGTACAAACCTTCTTCACTTGTGTTCGGTACGAATCTGATTGCGACCAGTAATAGGAAAACGTCGGCATCATTCCGGAGAAACTGACTTGCCACAGTCTATCTGGAAGGAAAATGCCGTCTGGCGCGTGGCGCACCAAACCAGCCGCCCCCACGAGATCAGGTGTATTCATTCTACTAACGATTAGTGAACCAACAACCAAAGGGCATGAGACACGCCCATACTCCTCTAGCACGATGGCCTTGTTTTCTGCTGGATCAAATGTTCCGCTGTAAACGCAGCTCGTTTTTAGAACTCCAAACTCGCCCTCTCTAGCCGGAGTATCTGTTGCGTTAACGCTCGTACCGGAGTCAATAGCAGAAACCAAATATTTGAGAGACGAGACCTCCCAATGTTCCGGCACCGGTCCCAACCACTCCACCCCGGAGTCCTTGTAGGCCGGATAGGCCTTGTAATGACTCACGCCGTCACCTCACCCAACAGTGCGGCAATCTCAGCCTCTACCGCCTTGAGGTCGGCATCGATCTCGGCCAGCGGGCGTGGCGGCTGGTAGATGTAGAAGTATCGGTTAAAGTTGATCTCGTAACCGACGATGCCGACTTGCCCGTCCTTGGCGTCGATTTTGCCAATATCGATCCAGGCATCCGGCACATGCGGCAGTACCTCGCGGGCGAAGTAGCCGTCGATGCTTTGGCTGAGCGGTACGTTCTCGAACTCGCGCAGGTCGGAATCAACCTGTGGCTTGCCCTTGTCGTCCAGCACCGGTTGAGCGGTGGCGTCGCGCTCACCAAAGCAGGCCAGCACGGCCTTCAGCGCAGCCTTGGAGAGCTTTTTGATACCAGAGGCCTTGAGAAGCGCCGGCAGGTTATCGAATTCACCCTGCACATTGGCAAAAGCCTCAGCCTGATCGGCGCCCTTGGTGCTCTCGTAGGCGGCGAGCTGCTCCGGCGTAACCGAGAAGCGCAGCCGCAGTGGTCGCTCGACGGTGATGCGACGATATCCAAAGTCAGTGGTGGCGAAAATCTTCGAGTTCGGGCCATCTTCAAAAGCTTCGTGCAGTTTGGCGATCCCGGCAATTTGTTCATCCGACAGGTATTTGCGCTTGCTGCCCAGGCTTTTGCGCATGGGCGCGTGCATGGCACTGGCATCGATCAGCTGCACCTTGCCTTTGCGCAGCGCGTCCTTATTGTTGGTCAATACCCAGACGTAGGTACCAATGCCGGTGTTGTAGAACAGATCCGTCGGTAGGGCGATGATTGCTTCCAGCCAGTCGTTTTCCAGAATCCAGCGGCGAATCTCGGACTCGCCTGAGCCTGCTCCACCATTGAACAGCGGTGAGCCGGACAGCACGATGCCGATGCGCGAGCCGCCCTGCTCCACCGGCTTGCGTTTGGATAGCAGGTGCATGAGAAATAACAGCGAGCCATCCCCCACCCGCGGCAGGCCTGCGCCGAAGCGACCGGCATAGCCCAACTCCTTATGCTCGTTCTGTACCTGCTTTTGCACCTTCTCCCACTTCACCCCGAACGGTGGATTGGCCAGGCAGTAGTCGAACTGCTCATGGGACAACTGGTCGTTGCTCAAGGTATTGCCGAGCTTGATGTTCTGGGTCGAGAAGCCCTGAATCAGCTTATCCGCCACCGAGATGGCATAGGTCTCCGGGTTGAGCTCCTGGGCATAAGGAATCAGGCGTGCATGTGGGTTCCACTCTGCCACCTGCTCAATAGCGGAGGAGAGAAAACCGCCCGTACCCGCAGCGCAGTCATAGACCGTTCGCACCACCCCTTCGCCGTTAAGCGCCTGATGGTCGGGAGCGAATACCAGGGTAGTGGCAAGGCGCACCACATCGCGCGGAGTAAAAAACTCACCCGCCGTGTCATTGGCTGATTCGGCAAACTTGCGGATCAGATGCTCAAACGCCAACCCCATTTCATGGTTGCTGAGGGTGGCTGGGTGCAGGTCGATGCTGGCAAATTTCTGCGTCACCAGATACAGCAGATTGGCGGTCTCCAGCCGCGCCAGCCAACCCTCAAAAGCGAAATGCTCGAATACCTGCCGGGCATTGGCCGAAAATTTGGCAATGTAATCTTCCAGGTTGGCCCGGGTACTGGTGGAGCCCACATTGCCCAGCGAAAACTGTGAGACGTTGTAAAAGCTTGCACCCGCCGTGGCAGGCAAGATCAAATCCAGATCAACACCGGTACTTTTAAGAGCTGCAAACTTGCTGCGAACCTGATCGCGGGTCGGCTCCAATACGCATTCCAAACGGCGAAGTACCGTAAACGGCAGGATAATGCGACCAAACTCGGACTGCTTGAAATCACCGCGCAGGACGTCCGCCACGCTCCAGATAAAGTCCGCCAGGTTTTGCTGATTCAACTGATACTTCCTTATCGACCAGCGGGGGTGGCTGCAATAGAGCGTCCCTGCTGATGTTATTTATGTTGAGAAACCTTAACCGCTACAGCAAGGCAGAGCCATAGCCTGAAATCATTGTACCAGAGGTCCTTTTCATTCCTGCCGCAGCTCAACCCATGCTACGGCCCATGGGGCCAAGCAATGCTGGGGGCAAAAGCTTGAGCGGTGAATCAGATCCAGCTCGAGCGGTAAATGCAGCCGCCCACAGCTTAACCTTGGTTTGCACCGCTACCGGCTAGCCCCCGTTGTAGATCTGAAACTACCTAATGCGTCCTGTCCGGTACGCGCGTGCGCCTGCAGGCTTGACTCTCAGGTGCTGATCTTTGTCCTTCACTAGATAGGTCATCAGCTTGGCAACTGCCTGACGCCCCTTGGCATCACTGCGATGGAACATACCTGTCCCCCGTAGATCCTCATCTCCTTGCCACTCACGGCTGCTATCGTGCCAGTAGCCCCGGCCCTGTGTGATCTCCAGCCATAGCTCACCGATGCGCTCTGCAATACGAAAATGGCGGAACACCTCCGACCCGTTGAAGAAGAAAGCCGCATGGAGATGAAATCCCTGATCTTGTCCCTGCTCAACCCTGAGGATTGACCCGACCAGATGTTGGAAAATGGGATTGTTTCTCCGTGCTTTGGCTAACCGGTCCATATCTGCAATTACTTGCTCTACGCTCAGCCGTTGCCTGGCGATAGACCGGTAATACAGATTGACTCGCAGCACCAGCGTCTTCGAGTAGCGCTCAGTCACCTTCCAGACGAAGGCTTGAACATCAGCCGCTTGACGCTTTGCAGCGTAACGACGATCAGCTGATCTACGCCGATAATCGTCCTGTTTGCTCAGCGTCCTGATCCTATCAACCAAAAGATTCATGGTCTCTGGCTCTGATAGAAAGCTACCGTTTCCCTCTTGATCAGGGCAGATATACCGGTAGCCGTTGTACTCAAGCCGAATGTCATGACAAGCATCAATGAAAAGATTCAGATTCTCGCTGTAGTCGTAATCCACCTGCCCGTCGAACAGCGCGATCATCTGCCGCAAGTAAGTGAGATCTAACGCCAGCTCTGTTGCTCTGATCGGCCCGTCAGCGTCCGGCCTGACGTGAAAGACAAGCTCTTTCGAGAGAGTGACATCCTTCTTAAAGTGGTCAGCGCGGATAGCCGCTTCCTCAACCCCTCAGCCGATGCTCGCGCCGAAGCTCCGCTGTCGATTGCCGTGGCGCTTAGTAGCAGACTTACAGAGATAGCTTGATCGATAGAACAACGCATGCAAGCCGTCGACCTCGCCAGGACGCACATCCCGGTTAACCCGGTATGTAGCGTTTCCGGGACATGCACCAATCCTCTCACTGAATCCAGCGGCAACCCCAGCGCACTGGCTCACGCCTCCTGAATCCGGCTGAACATGTTGTCCGCCTCTTCCTGCAGCCCCCGCTCACCCGCGTTGCTTCAGGACTTTGGGGTTGCTGACAGCCAGATTGGCCAAAGTTAGCTGCCGCAAGGACTGCCATAACACCTGATACTGTGGCCCACCAACAGCCCAAGGACCTGCACTGCTACGCAGTTCCTGCTGCAGGCGGGGGTAGAGATCTTCGTCCTGCCCCTCAGGATAGAGTCGCTGCAACGCCTGCTGCAACAGCCCCTCCTCGTCCGCCGCCGCGGTGCTCTGCCGCTGCGCGATGGACAGACTGTTGGCCAGCATCAGGGCACGATAGCGGTGGCTTTCAGGCAGCTGCGGTAACAATTCTTCAATCAGTAGACTGCGCGCGGTGCGCAGCAAATCGTCACTTTCGGCTAGGCGCATGGGGTAACCTCCGGGGTCATGTCGAGGATATCCAGTTCCAGCTCGGGAAGCAGGTGTCCAGTCAGGGCGAGCTCCAGACTACGCTCCTGGCCACACAGATGGCGAGCACTCTGCTGCAGGGCGATCAGGCTCCAACGCAGGGTTGCCATCACCTCCCAGTAATGCAGCGCCTGGCGATCCACCGCATAGCCGCTCTGTTGCTCGTACCCCTGCAGAAAAGCCTCCCGGGGCCCAATCCCGCCGGCCTCTGCAGCACGCTGACCGAAGCGCCAGCAGGGTGCGCAGAACCAGCCGATATCCGCCAATGGGTCGCCCCAGTCGGCAAACTCCCAGTCCAACACGGCTGAAACCTGACCAGCCTCAACCAGATAGTTACCGGTACGGAAGTCGTTATGACAGAGCACCTTCCGTGAGGTCTGCGGGGCATCTCGCTGTAACCAGGCCAGTGCCCACTCCAGTACCGGTCGACGCACCTGGTTGTCATCCAGCCAGCGTCGCACGCCATCGAGCAATGTCAGAGCTGGCTGCTGAGCCGGCTGGCCGAGAAATGCCAGATCGGCCCTCGGCGGCACCAGACTGTGAATCCGCGCCAACTGCTCGCCCAGTTGTCTGGCCAGGCCCGGACGATCCGGCACCAGATCATCGTCCTTGACCAAGCGATGGCCGGCAGCCGTCCCCGGACTGCGGCGCATGATAAAGAAACACTTGCCTAACAGCCCCGGGTCCGAGCCCAGCCATAGCGGCTCAGGCACCCGAACTCCCGCCGCATGGGCAGCGCGAAACAGCGCAAACTCCTCGCTACGACTCCGACTGGACGCCACAGCCGAAGGTG
>JASJKW010000244.1:0-4741 GCA_037621305.1 Pseudomonas sp. | reverse complement strand
AGTGGTGGCGGTGGTGCCAGCGCCACCTCCGAAGGCATTTTCTACCTGGGCGGCGGAACCGACGTGCAGAGCGCCTGCGGTTATCAGGATAGTGCCGAGGAAATGTACCGCTTCATGCGCGCCAGCACCTCCACCGGAGACGATGACAAGCTGCGCTTTTATTGCGACAACAGCGTCGAACATTGCCAGTGGCTGGAGCAGCAAGGAGTCCCCTTCGAACGCCGCGCTTTCGAAGGCAAGGCAGTAGCCGTTTATACCGGCGAAGGTCTGCTCTACACCGGCAACGAGAAAGCCTGGCCCTACAACGAGCAGGCCATACCGGCTCCCCGCGGCCACCAGGCCCGGGGCTCTGTGGAAAAGCATGGTGGTGCCTCAGCCATGGAAGCCCTGCTGGCGACCATGGACAAGGAACAGGTACCGGCCATGTATGACACCGGTGTTATCGGCCTGGTGACCGATGAGAGCGGACGCGTGGTGGGCGTGGAGGCCAAGCAGAGCGGCAGCATCATCCACATCAAGGCACGCAAGGGGGTGATCCTGGCGGCCGGCAGCTTCAACCTGAATAACGAGATGGTCAGCGAATATCTGCCGCTGCTGGCCAAGCATGGCGAGCCGCTGGGCATTCCCTCCAATGATGGCGCCGGCATTCTGCTGGGCCAATCCGTCGGTGCGGCGACCCAGCATATGGACGGCGCCATAGCCACTGCCTCGATCTATCCCCCGGAAAAACTGATCAAGGGCATCGTGGTCAACAAGGAAGGCAAGCGGTTCGTGGCTGAGGATGTCTACCACGGCAAACTGTCCTGGGAGATCCAGTGCCAGACCGACCACACCGCCTACCTGATCCTGGATGGCGAAACCTTCGACTATCCGCAGCGGGTCAAGCATCGCTTTATCGATGGCTGGGAGACGATCAGTGAAATGGAGCAGGCCTTGGGTGTGCCTACCGGATCGCTTCAGGAAACACTGGATCAGTACAACGTCGATGCAGCGCAAGGTGTGGACAATCAGTTCCACAAGAAAGCCGAGTGGATCACCCCGCTGGATAATGCCCCCTGGGCGGCCTTCGATATCTCCACCACCAGCTCCACCTATCGTTTTATCGCGCTGGGCGGCTTGGCGTGCAATATCCAATCGCAAGTATTGGGCGATAATGGCGCGCCCATCCCCGGTCTGTATGCGGCGGGCGCCAACTGCGAGCACTTCCCCACCAACGGTGGTGAATATGCCAGTGGCATGAGTCTGGGCCCGGGCTCCTTCTTCGGCCGCGTCGCCGGGCAGCAGGCGGCTGCCGAGTAACGTCCCTATGACGGCAGAAACAACGCCCGGCTTCATCAGAGTCCGGGCGTTATCATATCCGCCTGCTGCCGCGCTTTGTCACTCGTTGCTGCGCAAAAGATGTGTCGACCGCATCCTCATTGATACGTCGGTCGTCTACGCAGCCAGACTGGATTGAAATTGCATAACGCCGTGCCTACCAGCACCGCCAACATCGCCACGAAATGCCACACGGTCAGCGGCTCCTTCAGCACCAGAGCGCCGAAGGCCACACCGAGCACGGGCACCCAGGACATGTAGACCGCCGCACGGCCCGCGCCTATGGTAGCGACACCCCGCCCCCAGGCAATTGCCCCCAACGCCGTAACCCCGGCCCCGGAAAACAGCAGGATCAACCAGACCTGGACCGGCTGCTCCGCCATGGCACTGAGCGGCACCTCACCCAGCAGGCAGATGTGCAGCAGCAAAGCCACCGAGCCCACCGTATAAATGAAGGTATTCAGTGAAACCTGCCCTGGATGCTCGACGTTATGCTGTGACAGGTACTGCAAGATCACTACGCCCAGACAAAATGCCAGCATCGAGCCGAGCACCAGCAAATCGCCTGCGGCAGGCGCTCCCCAGGACGCGCCGGGATTGTTGAAGATCACCAGACACACGCCGCCCAGGGTAATGGCCAGCCCCAGCAAGTAAAGGGGACGCAGGCGCTTACGAAAGAACAGCGCCTCCATCACGCCATTGAGCAGCGGGTTGAGCGCCAGCAACAACGCGGCATTACTGGCGGTGGTGCGGGTCATGGCCGAGACGAACAGCATCTGATTGGCATATACCATCAGCAGCGCACTGCCGCAGGCCAGCAGCAATATCCGCCCACGAAACAACGGCAGCCGTTGGCGCCCGACATAGACCAGGATCAGCAACGTCAGAGCCGCAAAGCCCATGCGCAGCGTGGCAGACTGCATGGCATCCATGATGGTCACCGACCATTTGATCAGGGTGACATTCAGCGCCCAGATCACCATAGTCGCCATCAGGGCCAGATGCATGCCCCATAACGCAGGTGGTGCCCCCCCCTCCGCGACGCCTTCCTTCATTTCGCTCCACGCTTGGCAAAGAATCCTTCCACCGCCTGGGTGAAGGCCGGTTGCCTGGCACAATCGACAAAGGCGTCATATTCACCCTGCAGCTGTTCCTTCAGCGAATGCTCGAAGGAGCCGCGCATGAGCCGTTTGATCTGACCCAGCGCATGAGTGTGACGACCAGCCAGCTGGGCTGCCAGAGAGTCGGCCCGTGCCGCCAGTTCTTCCGCCGGCACCACCTCGCTGATCAGCCCCCACTGCAGCGCTTGGTCGGCGGATATGGGTTGTCCCAACATGGCAATATGCAGCGCCTTGCGCAGGCCCACCAGGCGCGGCAAGGTCCAACTGATGCCACCATCGCCGCTGGCGGCGATGTCCGAGTAGGCAAAGCTCAGACGAGCACTATCGGCCGCCACCACAAAGTCTGCCGCCAGGGCGATACTCAGGCCGGCGCCGGCGGCTGCCCCGTGCACCATGGCTACCACCGGCTTGGGCATACCGGTCAGCAACTCGACAGCCTGATGGACCGGCGGGATCAGTTGATGCAGCGCCTCCACTGGCGCTGCGCGCATGGCGTTCAGATCACCACCGGCCATGAAGGCCCGTCCTGCCCCCTTGAGCAGTACCACCTTGACCTCGGAGTCTTCTGCCAGACGCTGACAGGCATCGCGAAAGGCCACGGCCAGTTCCACATCCAGCGCGTTGTATGCTTCGGGGCGGTTGAAGGTAACAGTGGCAACCTGGTCGCTTATTTCGATCGTCAGTACATTGTTATCCATTGTTTTCCTCAGCAACATAGGGGTTCGGCTCTCATAACCACATGCTCCGGACTTCACGCATGGCACTGCTCCGGCTGCGTCTGCCCTGGCACCGCAACCGCCGCAGCAAGATGGTTGGCGGCGATATAGGCCAAGGTCATGCCCGGCCCCAGAGTCGCACCAGCACCAGCATAAGCACCCGACAGGAAGTTGAGCGCATCGTTGCCGGCTGCATACAAGCCGGGAATGGGCGCATTATCCGCACCCAGTACCCGAGCATTGCCATCAGTACGGATACCGGAGAAGGTGCCGATATCACCTGGCAGCAGCCGCAGCGCATAGAAAGGTCCGGTTTCGATGGGCCCCAGATTGGGGTTCGGCTTGTGCTCCGGATCACCCTGGGAGTGGTCATACACGTCGCCACCCCGTCCGAAATCCGGATCGACACCCTGGCGCGCATTTACGTTGAAGCGCTGCACCGTCTGTTCCAGTGCAGCGGCATCGATACCCGCCTTGTGCGCCAGCTCAGCCAGGGTATTGGCGCTCAGAATATAGCCCGAGCGGATATGCTTGCCCCGCGGCACCGGCGCCGGCTTGACGAAGCCCAGGCCGTAGCGGCGGATGGTGTTGTGATCACAGAGCAGATAGCAGGCGGTATCCGGTAGATGGGCGCAGGCTTTGGTCAGCGCCGGAATGAAGTCGTGATAGGGAGCCGCTTCGTCGAAGAAGCGTTTGCCCTCGACGGTGACGGCGATAAAGCCGGGCTTCTGCCGATCCACTATATGTGGCCACAGCGCCTTGGTGCCTTGATAGCCGGGAATCACCGATACCGGCATCCAAGCCGCCGGCTGCTGCACGGTGGTTTCGACCGAGCCACCGACCGATTCCGCCATACGCGCACCATCGCCGACGTTGCCGGGTGCACCCAGGCTGTGATGTGCGCGGCCGGCCGCTTTGTGCGGATAGATGGCAGTAGTGCGCTGGCCGTCATGGGGAAAGCCGCCGCTGGCCAGGATCACGCCCTTGCGCGCCAGTATCCTTGCGGTGCCGTTCGCGGTCTGGATATCGGCACCTTTCACCTTGCCATCCACATAAACCAGCTCCCTGGCCGGTGCGTTCAGCCACAGCTCGACGCCGCAATCGAAAGCCGAGCGCGCCAGCCGCGCGATCAACGCCCGCCCGCGGGTGCAGGGATCGGGCTTGCCATAGCGCAGGACGTCCTTGAGTACCGCACCGAACTTGCCGAGCACAAACATCAGACCGGCCATCGAGCGGCCGGCATTCATCAACTGCTTCATTTCCACGTTGGAGCCCACCGCCAGCCCCATGAAGTTGGTCTGGGTCAGCCCTTCGCGCAACAGTGTGCGATGCTCGCCCAGCCGCCCGACAGGATAGTCGTTGACGCCGAGCGAGCGCACGCTGGCATGCCCCGGGTAAGGCGGGTGATAGTCGGGGTAGGCAAAGGGGTAGCACTCGACCTCGGTTTCGCGCTCCAGGAAGTCGATCATGGCTGGACCGTTGGCCAGGAAAGCCTCGACCCGTGCGGCGTCGTAGTATTCGCCGGCCTCATGCTGGATATAGGTGCGCACATTCTCGATCGAATCAGGCCCCAGCGTAGCCGAATGG
>JASJKW010000243.1:0-4925 GCA_037621305.1 Pseudomonas sp. | reverse complement strand
GTTCACAGCCACTGACCCGACGAATTTCTTGGTAGTCATCCAGACTCGCCACATCGCCATTGGCAATCACTGGCACCGTCACCGACTCGCGTACTTTGGCCAGCCATTCCCAGTGCGCCGGTGGCTTGTAGCCCTCCACCTTGGTCCGCGCGTGCACGGCAATCTCTGCCGCCCCGGCAGCGGCCAGGGCCCTGGCGCATTCCAGCGTCAGGCTGGTGTCGCTGTAACCCAGACGCATCTTGGCTGTGACAGGAATCGCTGCCGGCGTTGCCGCTCTTACGGCAGCGACGATCTCGTACAGAGTATCCGGTTCACGCAACAGGGTGGCACCGCCGCGGTGGCGGTTGACGGTTTTCGCCGGGCAGCCGAAATTCAGATCCACCGCCGGCGCACCCAGCTCTGCCAGCAGCGCGGCGTTATGCCCCAACCAGTCAGGGTCTGAGCCCAGCAGCTGTGGATGTACCGGCACGCCCACTGCGGTTTTCCAGCCATGCAGGCTCTCCGGAACGATACGCTGGATGGTCCCGGTATTCAGCGGACCATCGGTCACCCGAATGAATTCGCTGACGCAGCGATCGATACCACCGATACGGGTGAGGATATCGCGCAATGGGGCATCCACCAGCCCCTCCATGGGGGCCAGGATAATGGCGTGTTTCATGGATCAATGCCGTGACTGGCAAGCAGTTCGAGCAGAGCCGCTTCATCCATCACCTGCACGCCCAACTGTTCCGCTTTTGCCAGCTTGCTGCCGGCACCCGGTCCGGCCACCACACAATGGGTCTTGGCCGAGACACTGCCGGCCACCTTGGCACCGAGACCTTCCAGATAATCCTTGGCCACGTCGCGTGAGAAACGCTCCAGAGTACCGGTCAGCACCCAGGTCTGACCGCTCAGGGGCAACTCAGCACCCTGCGTCTTGGGGCTCTCCCAGTGCATGCCGAAGTCCCGCAGCTGCTGCTCTATAGCCAATACCCCCTGGCGCTGCGCTGAATCCTGGAAATACTCGCGCAAGCTCTTGATGGCCTTTTCATTCAGCCTTTCCACCTGTTTGAGATCGAGCCAGTCCGCCTCGATGATGGCCGGCAGGCTGCCAAAACGATCGGCCAGCCGCTGAGCACTGGTACTGGCAACCGAGGGAATCTCCAATCGTGCGAGAAACTCGCCCAAGCTGACACTTGCGGCAAACTCCGGAGCCAGATCGCCCTCCTCCTGCAGCTGCACACCCCGTTCGAGTAATTGCTGGATCACCGTCTGGTTGTGCTCATCTGCAAAAAACGCAGTAATTTCATGGGCCACTTCAGCACCGATCTCCGGTAGGAACTGCAGAATTTCTTCCTTCGCCTGACTGATACGCTCCAACTTGCCCAACGCGCGGGCCAGCAGCTTGGCAGTTTCTTCGCCGACATCAGGAATACCGAGTGCATAGATGAAGCGTGCCAGCGTCACCTGCTTGCTGTGCTGGATCGCCAGCAGCAGATTGTTGGTCGATACCTCCGCAAAACCTTCCAGCGTAATGACCTGCTCGTATGTCAGCGCGTACAGATCGGCGGGCGAAGCGATCATGTCCCGCTCGATCAGCTGCTCGATGATCTTTTCTCCGAGACCATCGATATCCAGCGCTCGCCGAGAGACAAAATGCATGATCGCCTGCTTCAACTGAGCCTTGCACGCCAATCGCCCGACACAGCGATAAGCCGCGCCTTCGGTCACGGTCTGCTTGCCACGCCCACGTTTGACCAGCTGGGTACGCTCCACCGCCGAGCCGCATACCGGACATTGCTCTGGGATATGCACCGGGCGGGCATCAGCCGGACGCAGATCCATGACCACCTGCATCACCTGCGGGATGACATCACCTGCCCGGCGAATGATCACGGTGTCACCGATCATCACCCCCAGACGCTGGACTTCATCCATGTTGTGCAACGTGGCATTGGAGACGGTGACGCCTGCGACCTGTACCGGTTTCAGCCGCGCTACCGGGGTAACGGCACCCGTGCGCCCAACCTGAAATTCGACGTCCAGCAGCTCGGTCATTTCCTCGCTGGCCGGAAACTTGTGCGCAATCGCCCAGCGCGGCTCACGGGAACGAAAACCCAGTTCGCGCTGCCAGCCGAGATTGTTGACCTTGAAGACTACGCCGTCGATTTCATAAGGCAGGCTGTTGCGTCGCTCACCAATGTCGCGGTAGTAATCAAGGCATCCATTAATACCCTCCACCAACCTGAGCTCACGACTGATCAACAGCCCCCAGTCACGCAGACGATGCAGGATGCCAACCTGAGTGTCGGGCAGTTCACCTTCAAAGCGGCCGATACCGTAGCAGCAGAATTCCAGTGGGCGCTGAGCGGTAATATTCGAATCAAGCTGGCGTAGCGAGCCGGCAGCCGCGTTTCGTGGGTTGGCGAACGTCTTGCTGCCCGCCTCCCGGGCACTTTCGTTCAACCGCTCGAAGCCGGCCTTGGTCATGTAGACCTCGCCGCGCACTTCCAGCACCGCGGGCCAGTCGGTCCCGCGCAGCTTCAGCGGAATATTGCGTACGGTGCGCACGTTGGCGGTAATGTCTTCGCCGGTAGTGCCATCGCCGCGAGTCGCGCCACGGACCAGCACGCCATTTTCATACAGCAGGCTGATGGCCAACCCATCCAGTTTCGGTTCGCAGCAGTATTCGATCTGTACGCCACCACCCAGCAGATCAGGCTGGGGCAGGTCCAGTCCACGGCGTACCCGGCTATCGAAGTCGCGCATGTCACTTTCCTGGAAGGCATTGCCCAGGCTCAACATGGGGACGTCATGACGTACCTGACCGAACGCCGACGAGGCCATGCCGCCGACCCGCTGGGTTGGCGAATCTGGCGTGATGATGTCGGGATTAGCCTCTTCGAGCGCCTTCAGCTGATTGAACAACCGATCATATTCCACGTCGGGCACTGTCGGCTCGTCGAGGACGTAGTAGTTGTAGTTGTGCTGGTCGATCTGCTCACGAAGTTGCTGAGCCTGAATCGAAGGGTCGGAAATAGAGGTCATGGTTGGTCAAATCATCGGCGATGGAAAACAAGACGACGATTGTAGCAAGGAACCCACTCATGACGGCAGCGCAGCTTGCGCCAACTCCCTGCGCACCGGGCAAAACCGGGCGCTGGAGTGTCCACCTCAGTGGCCCCGGGAAACCGGAACCACCATGGTGCGTGGGACAGGGGTGTTACTTGCGGGTGCGGTCGCTGCCCTTGAACTTGTTCTGGCGTACTACGCGAGCCTGGTGCATGGATGGCTTGCGCGCCTGGCGCTTCTGCTTTTCCTTCTGGGCAACCGTGGCTTCTGGCAAGCGCATCGGCTTCAGGCCCACTTCTTCGCTGAGGATATCCAGTTCGTTCTGTTTCATGTCGCGCCAGCGGCCAACCGGCAGCTCAGCACCGAGAAACACCGGCCCGAAGCGAACCCGCTTGAGGCGGTTCACCCGCACGCCCTGGGATTCCCACAGACGTCGTACTTCGCGGTTGCGACCTTCCATCAGACAGACGTGATACCAGCGGTTGATACCCTCACCACCGGAACTGACCACATCGGTGAACTTGGCGGGACCATCATCGAGCATGACACCGGTCTTCAGGCGCTCGATCATGTTTTCATCCACTTCACCCATGACCCGCACTGCGTACTCGCGGTCCATCTGCCAGGAGGGATGCATCAATCGGTTGGCCAGCTCACCGTCGGTGGTGAACAGCAGCAGGCCGGATGTATTGATGTCCAGGCGTCCGATGTTGACCCAGCGACCCTGTTTCAGGCGTGGCAACTGCTCGAACACCGTCGGCCGCCCTTCCGGGTCATCACGGGTACAGACTTCGCCTTCGGGTTTGTTATAGATCAGGACGCGACGTACCACTTCAGTAGCCAGATCGCGCTTGAGCGGACGGCCATCGACCGTGATCTGATCCAGGCTGTCGACCCGACAACCCAGCTGCGCTGCCTTACCGTTGACGCTGACGCGCCCAGCGCCGATCCAGCCCTCGATCTCGCGGCGCGAGCCGAGGCCCATGCGGGCCAATACTTTTTGCAGTTTTTCCCCGGAAACCGGCGCTTCCCTGGCATCTGGGTTGGCTGATTGGGAATCTGGGTTTGTAGGTTGATCAGTCATGCGTGGCACCTCCCGGTGTGGTGAAAAATGATTTCTTGAATCTGGTCGCGCAGAATAGCACCGACCTGGAATATCAGCTAGTCAACAACAAAGACAAAACATCAAGTATCTTCATCCGACTCCAGATCACCGACAGACGGCGGCAAGAGATCATCGAAGTCGGTCTTCAGATCGGTTTCCATGGCATTGAGCTCTTCCAGCAAGGCTCCGAAATCACCCGCGCCGACCTTATCAGTAGACAATGGCGCCACCGGCAGCCAGGCTGGCGCAGCTTCGCCCTCACCTTCAGCAGGCGCAGTCGGCACAGACGATTCATCACCGATCTCGCGCAATTCAGCCAGGGGGGGCAGGTCTGCCAGACCACGCAGATTGAAGTAGTCGAGAAACTGACGGGTGGTGGCATACATCGCCGGGCGCCCCGGCACCTCTCTATGCCCCACCACCCGCACCCATTCACGCTCCAGCAGAGTGCGGACGATCTGACTGCTGACCGCCACACCACGCACATCCTCGATTTCGCCACGGGTGATGGGTTGCCGGTAGGCAATCAGCGACAGGGTTTCCAGCAGAGCGCGGGAATAACGCGCCGGTCGCTCCTCCCACAAGCGACTGACCCAGGGCGCGTATTCGTCGCGCACCTGCAAGCGCCAGCCGCTGGCCACCTCCTGCAACGCCACCGAACGATCCTCACAGTTTTCGGCCAGACGCGACAGTGCCTTGCGCAACTCGTCCAGCGAGGGAGCAATATCGTCAAGCAGCTCCCGCATGCGTTCCAATGACAATGGCT
>JASJKW010000242.1:0-5380 GCA_037621305.1 Pseudomonas sp. | reverse complement strand
GTGGCTATTGCTGAAGGCCAGGATGTGACCCTGAGTGAAGAAGCCACCACTGAAATTGTGCGTACCATAAACAATGAAATCAGTAGCCGCGGCAGCGTCTCCGGCCTCGCTGGCACCCGGGAACTGTTCCGCTGGACGCAGAACCACCCCATGCATGGCCATGAGATCAATGGCGTGGTCTTCATCTGGCACCCTCGATCCGAGCAGCAGGCCAGGTCGTTGCGCAACTTCAAGCCGCAGCAGACTCAACAGGCAACGCAGCAGCGTCCACGCTCCACGGGGCAGGGCGGTACCAGCCAAAGTCGCGATTTGATGTCAGCTGATGACTTCTGAGGGGCCGACCATGCAACACTTGATTAGAACCGCGCTGACAGCAATATTACTGCTGTCCAGCGCACTGGTGCTGGCAGCAGAGCAGGCCGTGGATGCTACCGGGTACGGCGCAAACCGCACTCTCGCCATCACGGACGCGCTGGTACAGGGGCTGCGCCAGGTGACGGGCGTCAGTATTGAAAGTCGGGAGGTCCTGCAGTCCATTTCCGGCCGCCAGAGTGTAAGCTCCGGCGAGGAGGCCACACATACCTCCAGTTTTGAGGTGGCCCGTGAGGGGGCGCTCAATCTGCAGACCGGCGGCGTTGTGTCCCGCTACGATGTGCTTGATGTCCATCCCGAGAGCGATGGCAGTTTTCGCGCGGACGTCAGGGTCCATGTTGCGCGTTATGAGCGTCCCGGTCTGCCCTCCGACAGCCGGCGCACGCTGGCGGTTATGCCGTTTCATTACAATAGCCGCAGCTTCTCGTTGCTAGGGGACAGCACGCCTGCCTCCCGTATCGAATCCGAGTTGCGTAACAAGATAATCGATCAGTTCACTCAGTCCCGCAGGATGAATGTGCTTGATCGTGAGTTCGGTGCAGAATTTCAGCAAGAGAAGGCCCTTTGGGTCGGCGATGACAGCGCGCTCACAGAACAGGCCCGAGCCGGCAAGGTGCTGGGGGCGGACTATATAGTGGTCGGCCATATTCGGGATGTGCGCAGTACTCGCTCAACACGCACTCTGCAGTTGACGGGCGAAACCATCACCACCTACGCAGGCTCTGCGCAACTGGATTACAAGATCATCCTGGCACCGACCCGGCAGGTGAAATGGTCTGATTCGGTAGTCCTGAGGTTCGGTGACAGCGATATCCGTTCGATGCTCAGCAGGTACGGCTCGTCCCAAGCCGGCATTACCTCGCTGTTGGCCGAAGAGCTGGTTCAGGCTGCGCTGGCGAATATCTATCCGATGCGGGTGGTAGCGGTCAATGGCTCGACCGTGGTCCTCAATCAGGGCGGAAAGACGATGAAAGTCGGGGACAAACTGAGCGTTTTCTTTCTGGGAGAAGAAATGTTTGATCCTTATACCCATGAGTCCCTGGGACAGCTGGAGGAAAAAGTCGCGGACATTCAGGTCATCAGAGTCAATGCCAAAACCACCTACGCCAAGGTGGTTGGCGGCGACGCCGCACTGGTTGGCAATGGCGCAATCGTTCGTCGCTGATGCTGAAGAACGCGAGCTGCAGCTCGCGTTCTTCCCCCCTATACCTGTTTCCCTTGTTTGGCGTAGGATGAACCCGAATTTCTCTTGCAGATCGTGGCATGCTCCGAACGTTCCTACTCTCTCTGACTACGCTCATCATGCTACTCAGCAGTCTTTGGGCGCTGCTGGCGCTATGGTTCCAGGCCCCAGGGGGCGGCATGGGGCGTTACGGGTTGCCGGCATTGTGGTTGTGCGGTCTGTCTGCGCTGCTGTATTGGTCGTGGGTAAGAGGCGCCTGGTGGCAGAGCATTCTGATCTACTTTGTTCTCTTTGCATTGCTGATGCTCTGGTGGGCAAGCATCAAACCGAGCAACCAACGCGACTGGGCAGATGATCTGACCCACATCACCACCGGCTCCATAGACGGGCAGCGAGCCACGTTGCAGCATGTGCGCAATTTCAATTGGCGTAGCCAGGAAGATTACGATGTGCGTTGGGAAAGTCGGGAATATGACCTGTCCCGGTTGCGCTCAGTCGACATGATCACCTCTAACTGGGGACTTCCGGCGGTTTCCCATGTATTGGTGTCATTCGGTTTTGATGATGGCGAGCACGTGGCGTTTTCAGTGGAAATCCGTCGGGAGAAGCACGAAACCTTTTCCGAGCTGGGTGGTTTTTTCAAACAGTTCGAGCTGAGCATCATCGCGTCCGACGAGCGTGATGTAGTGCAGGTGCGCAGTAATGTGCGCCATGAAGACCTTGAGCTGTACCGAATCAATCTCAGCCCGGCGGATGCGCGCGAGCTGTTTCGCTCCTTCGTCATCCAGGCGAACGAGCTCGCCGAGCATCCGCGGTTTTACCACACGGTAACCGGCAACTGCACGACCATCGTATTTTCCATGATGAAGAAGATAGTCGATGGCCTGCCTCTGGATCACCGGTTATTGCTGACCGGTTATCTGCCATCCTATGTCCACGAGGTGGGTGGCATGATGCCTGGTCTGTCCTTGCCGGAGCTGCAACGCCGAGGGGAAATCACCCAGCGGGCTCGCGACGCCGCAGATGATCCGGCTTTCTCGGCGCTGATTCGTCAGGACGTACCAGGCTGGGACTGAGGGTCTCTGAGCCGGCTGCCGATTCGGCCTCTGCACGACACTTCCAGCGTACAATGAGCAATGTATATCCATAGCGAGGTGAAAACATGAAGATCGGTATTCTTCAGTGTGATGATGTGAAGGACAGCCTGCAGGCCAGCTATGGCAATTATCCGGAGATGTTTTCGGGGCTGTTGCAGGAGCTGGTCCCTGGGTGCGAGCTGCCGGTCTACCGGGTTCTGGACGGCGAACTGCCTGATTCAGCTACCGCCTGTGATGCCTGGTTGATTACCGGCAGCAAATTCGGTGTCAATGATGATCTGCCCTGGATCGATGCGCTGTGTGAATTCGTGCGTACGCTGTGGGAGCAAGAAGTCCCGTTGGTCGGCGTATGCTTCGGCCATCAATTGATGGCCAAGGCGCTGGGTGGCACGGTACGCAAATCGGAGAAGGGCTGGGGCATTGGCATGTCCTTCAACCAGGTGGTTGAGCGCAAGCCATGGATGGAGCCTTTTCAGTCGCACCTGGATCTGCTGGTCAGCCATCAGGACCAGGTGACTATTCTGCCGCCCCAAGCCGAGGTGCTGGCCAGCAGTGAATTCTGTCCTTATTACCTGATTCAATATGGTGATTGCTTCCTCAGCGTGCAGGGCCATCCGGAATTCTGCGAAGGGTATTGTCGCGATCTGATGATCATGCGCCAACAGACTCTGCCGCCAGCACGACTGCGCGCCGGCATGGCGTCACTCAGTGCCGAAGTGGACAGCAAGCTGATGATGCGTTGGATTGTCCGTTTCCTGCAGGAGGCAGGGGAAAGGTGATCAGTCTGTCGAGTAACGTCGAACTGGACGAAAGTGAACTGGATATCAGCGCCATCCGCTCCCAGGGAGCGGGTGGGCAGAACGTCAACAAGGTATCCAGTGCGATTCACTTGCGCTTTGATATTCAGGCCTCAAGCCTGCCGGACTTCTACAAGGAACGGCTGCTGGAGTTTCGCGATGCGCGCATCAACAAGGACGGCATCGTGGTGATCAAGGCACAGCAGTATCGGACTCAGGAAAAGAATCGGGAGGATGCGATCACACGGCTGGTCGAGCTGATTCAGGCGGCGACCGTGGTGGAGAAACCGCGACGGCCAACCAGACCGACCAGGGCGTCGCAGAAGCGTCGTGTGGACAGCAAAACCCAGCGCGGCAAGATCAAGTCGTTGCGCGGCCGGGTAGACGACTGATTCAGTCGTCCTGTTCGGCCTGCAGCAATCGTTCGCGCCGGGCCTGTTCCTCGGCCTGAACCGCTTTTATCTCTTCCACCACGGCATCAATATCTGCTTCACCTTCCTCTTCGGCAAATTCACCGGTAAGCAGGGTATCGGTGTTCAATTCGCCCGCTTCGTACAGCGACCACATTTCTTCGGCGTAGCGAGTGCCCAGCAGCGTCGGTGCATACTGGCCATAGTAGGCCGTCATGTTGGCCACATCCCGGCGCAGCATGCTGAAGGCGTTGTTGTTGGCCGCGGCATCCACCGCCTGTGGCAGGTCAATGATGACTGGCCCCCAGGCATCCACCAGAACGTTGAATTCCGACAGATCGCCATGCACCAGGCCGACGCACAGCATGCGTTTGACGTATTCCATGACCACCGCGTGGTCTTCCTCGGCCTGTTCGGCTGACATGGAGACATCATTCAGGCGGGGCGCGACCAAGCCGTCGTCGTCGGTGACCAGTTCCATCAACAACACGCCATCAAAACACCCATAGGGTGTGGGTACCCGTACACCCGCCGCGGCCAGACGGTAGAGCGCATCGACCTCGGCGTTCTGCCAGGCGCTCTCCTGCTGTTCACGGCCGAAGCGCGAGCCTTTCTCCATGGCACGGGCGCGGCGACTGCTGCGGACCTTACGGCCTTCCTGATACAGCACGGCTTGCTTGAAGCTGCGCTTGTCGGCTTCCTTGTAGACTTTGGCGCAGCGGATTTCATTACCGCAGCGGACGACATAGACGGCGGCTTCCTTGCCGCTCATCAAAGGCCGAATGACTTCGTCGACCAATCCATCGTCGACCAGTGGCTGAATGCGTGAGGGTATTTTCATAGCGACCTTATACCCTGATTTGCCTCAATTTATAATCCCCTTGCGCTTTTCAGTCGACCAGCGCCGCGTACACCAGAGCACGCAGTTCCTGGCGAATCAGATAACTGGAGGAAGGAATCAGCTGGGTCATGAAGATAACCAGCAGATCCTCTTCGGGATCAATGAAGAAAGTGGTGCCAGCCATGCCGCCCCAGCCGTATTCGCCAACGGAGCCGATGGTCTGAGATTTGGCGATATCGGTCTTCACGGCGAAGCCCAGCCCGAAACCGGAGCCATCGTAGGGTGTTTCACTGAAGCCGCCGATGGAGACGCTGGGCAGGTCGGTGCTGTTGGGCAAATGATTCAGGCGCATGAACTCCAGGGTTTTGCGGCCGATGATGCGTGCGCCATCCAGTTCGCCGCCGTTGGCCAGTGCCTGGGCGAAGCGATAGTAATCACCCAGGCTGGAAATCAGCCCGCCGCCCCCAGACAGATAGCCATGGGGTTTGGCGAAATGGGAAGTTTGCGGGTCATCCTGGAGTCTGAAGCTGTCGCCTGGCTGGTATTCGTAGCAGGCCGCGAAACGCGACAGCTTGTCAGCGGGCACGGTGAAAAAGGTGTCCTGCATGTTCAGCGGTCGGAAGATGTGCTTGGCAAAGTAATCGTCCAGCGGCATACCGGACAGCACCTGTACCAGGTAA
>JASJKW010000241.1:0-6339 GCA_037621305.1 Pseudomonas sp. | reverse complement strand
GCTGGTTGCTGGTTGCTGGTCACATTTTCATCCTCTGATCTAGTGTTGTCACACCTTCTGTCGCGCCATCCTGAAGTTTGGCACAGCCACTATCCGGCATGCCAGCATATGGCATCCATAGCACTGCGACAGAGCAAATTTTGACACGCCACTGCCGATGTCTTTTTTGAATCTGGCACACCCTTCCTCTTATCATACTCACTCAAAAGAACGCAAAATAGCCGAAAATCGCCTACAAATGCACCGATCCTCCGAATTTTCAGCAAAAACCTGGCATGGAAACTGCTATATGATCTGTAGCCCAACGGCTATCCCACAAACAAATGGAGTTGAGAAATGAAAGCTCAGATGCAGAAAGGTTTTACTCTTATTGAACTGATGATCGTGGTTGCGATCATTGGGATTTTGGCGGCGATTGCGCTGCCTGCTTATCAGGATTATACCAAGCGCTCGAAAATGGCTGAGGTTGTAGGCTTTATGTCATCTGCCAGAATTGCTGTGGCTGAAACATATACCACCACTAACGATCTAACCGGTATTGATAATGCTAAAGCTGGACTGGACGCCTCCAGTGTTGCATTAGGGTCCTATATCACAGGACTGACCGTGACTAACGGCACAATCACCGTTGCGCTTAATACTGAAATTGACAGTCAATGTACTGGTGCTGCAGCGCTCACCTTAACCCCTACTGCCAATACTACAACCCAGTCACTGACTTGGGCAGGTAGCTCTGCTACTAACTGCAGAAAATTTGTTCCGGCCAACTTCCGTAGCTAAGCTGAGCGCAACCGGCGGGGAAACTGGGTCAGTGATTTAACAATCGCGTCACTGATCTGTTCCTGATGTTGTAATGCTGTATACCAATCCCCGGTTTTCCGGGGATTGGTATTTCTGGAAATGCGGGATTGAAAGGCAAGGAAAGCATATGTTCAATAGTGGTCCAGCAAGGCAGGCGCAAGTTCCGCAAAAACTACCTTTTATGGGGATGACGCTGGCTTTTACAGTATTGCCTATCTTGGTGTTTTCCCTCTCCGCTATTGATATATGGCACTCGGGATTTAACTGGCATGATCAGCAGCGCCTCTATCAGTTGGTGTTGTTAGGGGTTGCAGCTGTCCTGCTGATGTTTCGACCGGTGGCGGTTGCGCCGCCGCTGGCGCTCGCTCTTCTGGTCGCGATGTTGGGTCTTGGCCTGATATCAGCTCTGCTGGCCGAATGGCCGTTATGGGCACTGAAAGAGTGGGGCCGTTATGTCGGACTGATCATTCTGGCTCTACTGTTGGGGGCGGTTGCACGCAAGCCACAGGTCGCTGTTGCGGTGTTGGGACTGATGGCCGCTATTGGTTTTCTGCACGCATTTCAGTTTATCGTGTACTACTCGGCAGCCTTTATCAGCGGCATCCAGATGCTGCAAGCCGATCTGCTATTCAACGGCTTTGCCAATCCGCGATTTTTTGCGCAGTTTCAGATTTTGCTGATGCCTGTGTTGGCTTGCCTGATTCTACAACTCAGACAAGGCAGACCGGTTATCAGTCTGCTACTGACAGGCGCGCTGGCAGTGCAATGGTGTATTGGGCTGATACTGGGCGGGCGTGGGTTGTGGTTGGGGCTGGTGGTCTCCGCAGCCGTGCTACTGATGACTGCCCCGCGCTATTGGCGGCTGATTGCAATACAGCTGGGCGCTGGCCTGCTCGGTGGCCTGCTGTTTATCCTGCTGTTCTACCTGATACCGGCCTGGCTGGATATAGCACCTGACCTGCGTGACAGCCTGCGCACCAGCATGTCGGGGCGTGAACGCATCTGGCTCTGGGCTTGGGAAATGGCGCAGGCCAACCCCTGGCTGGGTGTTGGCCCCATGCACTATTCAGCCACCTACAATCCCATTGCTGCTCATCCGCATCAGGTGATTTTGCAATGGGCCGCCGAATGGGGCTTGCCGGCCACGTTGATGGCGCTGGTTCTGGGTTGTTGGGGTATGGTTTTCGGTATATCCCGGCTGCGTAACGGTGAATTCGACAATACAGGTGCTGCCCTCTGGTTGGCTATTGCCGGAGCTCTGGTACTGGCACAAGTGGATGGGGTGTTCGTGATGCCTTACGCGGAAACCTGGCTGGCCATCCTCATCGGGCTGGCATTGGCAAGGTGGTCAAGCACCTCCGAGGTACGGCCAGTGCAACGCCTCTTTTTTCAGGTGTTGGCAATACCCGTTGTACTGATCATCGGTGACGTCCTGATCAACGAAGTACCTACCTTGCTGCAAGATACCGAGGCCTATATGGAAAAACACCATACCGACTGGACGCCCAGATTCTGGGGGCAGGGATGGATACCAATGGACGAAGGTTGAGCGAATCGGGGTCACGAAATCGGGGGCAGATGAAAATAAAGACAAGGGTGATGTTGATCTGACCCGAATGGCCTTCCAGAAAGTGCGAACCAACACACATCACCACATCAGCACACTTGATTCCGTCGTCATGCCCGCCAATGCTACGTATTCATCACTCGGCACTCGCTATTCAAAATCAGCTCGCTACCCGAATGAGTCCCAATATAGCCACCATCTTTTTTTGTAGATACAATCTGCCATGAACATCGAGTTCGACCCACCCAAGAACCAACGCAACATCGCCGAGCGCGGGCTCTCTTTTGAAGAGGTGGCGAACTTCGAATTCGAGAACGCCTTGTTCTGGATGGATAATCGCAAGGACTATGGCGAGCAGCGCATCCGAGCCCTGGGCTATGTCGGCTTGCGGCTCCACTCCTTGGTATTTGTTGAGACGATTACCGGCATCCGGATCATCAGTTTTCGCAAGGCTAACAAACGCGAGGTAAAGCATTATGAATCGCAAGCCTGACCCCGAGGAACTCGACACAGACAATCCCGAGTGGACTGCTGACGAAGTGGCTAGCGCCCAAAGCTTCTCCGACTTGCCCCCCAACCTACGTGAAAAGCTGGCCAGCCGCACCCGCGGCCCACAGAAAGCCCCCACCAAGACTCAGGTATCGGTACGTTTGAGCACCGAGGTGCTCAACTACTTCAAGGCCAGCGGTAGTGGTTGGCAGACGCGCATGGATGACGCGTTAAAGGAGTATGTAAGGGAACATCAATAAACCGGCGAAACCCGAGTCAGCTGAAAACAAAGGTAATGTTCATCTGACCCCGAATGGTATGTTTGTGCTTTCTGTTTGGAAGTCTCACCCGCTGCGCAGCTGCAGACCGTGCGTGCAGAGCGACGAGCCGCTCTGAATCCAGACGGAACGCAGGCGTACCGGCCCGGTCAGATCGGTTATGGATATAGATAGCCTGATCAATCTGCTGCAGTGGCCGGCAATGGTCGTCACGCTCGTGGCGGCCTGGCTGGTAGGTTCACGTAACCGGACAAAGCGCCTGCTCGGCTTTCTCTGTTTTATCGGCAGCAACCTGCTGTGGGTTATCTGGGGCTGGCACGCAGATGCCTGGGCGCTGATCGCGCTGCAGGTTGGTCTGTTTCTGATGAACCTTCGGGGAACCAGGAAAAACGCCGAGCCGGCGCCGGATTGACCTTTTTTCGCGAAACCAGGGGCACAAAACCCGGGTCAGATGAAAGCAATGTTCATCTGACCCGAATGACACCCTAATCGATCCTCCCACTCACTCGGTATGGTCCTTGAACTGCACGGAAACCGAGCGCACCATGTTTGAAGGCCAGTTGGGCACGTTGATCACCTGATCCGCGCCACCCCGCCGGGACTTCAGACGCAGTTCGATGGTACCGCTGCCGCCGGCGGAAGCCGGTACATACAGGTCCAGCCCGGTCATGAAGGGCAAAGCAGCGAAAGCCGGATCAAGCTGGCCAAGGTTACTGACCCCATCACTACCCCGGTCATGCAGGAACAATACACTCAGGCGTTTCAACAGCGGCGCGGTCAGCTCGCTGACCACCTCGGTTCCACTGACGGTCAAGCTGTCATTGTTAGCGCCCTGATCACCCCACAATTCCATATCCCGCCCAATCATCAGGTTGGTATGACCAGCCCCGCGATGCAGCAAACGACCCACTCCTTCTCCAGGCAGTGAAGTACTCAAGCGCACCAGCAGGCTGTCCTGTTGATAAGGCTCGCGGTAGAAGTACTGATCCTGTCCCTCTCCGTGCAGCAGGGCGTATTCCACACTGGCGCCGGTGTCGACCCGCAATGGCCCCCAGCTTCCGCTGGCATCAATATCCTGTTCATACAGCGGCGTGTCGTTCAGACGCGCCCCAGTGACAGGGTCAATCGAATAAACTTCCAGACGGGTTCCCGAGGCGCCGCTGTTCTGCGGAAACAGGTTGGCTTTACCGGCCAGCCAGACATGCGCACCCTCGGTCGCTGGAATAGTGCTGAACTGCGGATTTTCATCATTGAAAAAGCGATACATGCGTGCAAAGGAGTCCGCAGAAGTCGCCACTTCTATATGCCCTACCGGATCATCTTCCGGTGGATAGACATTCTCCGCCCCGACCACGGCCTCGGTAACATATTGCCCCCACAACGCCAACGTGGGTACGCCACCAGGCGGAGCAGCAGCACTCCTGCCATCCAGATTCACATAGTGAGCGACCTTGGCAGCGTTGGCCGGGTTGGCCAGATACATCTGGCTGACTGCGGTACCCAGCGAATGTCCGAGCAGGTTGATCTGTGCAGCGCCTGTGCTGAGCAACAACTCATCGATCAGGGCGTTGATCTGCTGATGACGCACAACCATCAGTTCCGGATCCAGCGGATTGGCCGCCAATACACCACTGTCGTATTCAAAAGCGGCAATATGGCTGGCGGGATAACCGTTAGCACGGAAGCGCTGGGCCTGGGACTCGAATTGGGCAGCCGAGCCAGCACCACCATGGATGAACAGTACCGGTAGGCGCGCATGGTTCAGTTCGACGCCATCCCGTTTTGCCAGCGAGTCCTGCAGATGCTGCCAGGCCTGCAGCCGGCTACGCAAAGCGCGCTGTCGATCATTGGCATTCTCGGCAAATACTTCCTGCTGATTCAGCGCAGCAAGAATCCCCTCCATGGCGGTTTCAAACGCCGCAGTATCGGCAAAATCCAGGTCAGTCAGTAAATTGGCCTGTAGATAGTCCGTCAGCGCTTGGTCAATCGCGGCGGAGATCTGGATGCCATTAAGCAGGTTGCCGTCGCCATCAAGGCTTTGCAGCAGGCGGGAGATATTGATCACGGCGGCATCCCCCGAGTCTGCCCCCTCTACCAGATCAACCGGCGTTATGACGCTGGTCCCGGCTGCAGAACCTAGCACCAGCCCACCCACAGAGAAGCTCAGCGTTTGCCCACTGCGATAGTTGAAGCGACCTTGCCCATCGGTTCGAGCATCGGCGCCGCCTGCAGAATAGGTCAGGCCAGACACCGGACTATCAATAAAGACCCCCTCTTCGGTCTTGGCGCTGGAATCAGAACCAGAGCCGCCAGACCCTGAAAAGCATCCTGCCAGCAGAGACAACGCAACACCCACAGCCGCGACATTGGTTTTCCTCATGAATCACCTTTCACCTATTTGTTGTTATTCAAGAATGGTGTAAAGCACAGTCCGCCTGGATGCCAAGAGCCAGGTATCCCGAATGGTCCTGAAAGTGACAATAAAGGCAACTGCCTCAAAGAGTCTGCCACAAAAAGAACGAACATTCACTCCACAAAAACAGAGAGATCATGACAGGTTGGCCGCCGTGTCCGAACCTGCCCGTCAAACAATCGTGAGGCGAGCAGGGTTCTCGTGTGTGTGATGCATTGCGGAAAAAAGAGGGGATGGGTCAGCAGGCAGGGTTGGCATCGTCCTGATTGTCGAGCCGCTGAGCCTCAAGCACGTCAACCATCGCAGTCAGACGTTTCTCAGCTGCCTGCAGTTCTCCAGTGCGCTGAACCAGCGGCACACACAGGCTCAGGGCGGTCGCTACCAGCAGTTCGGTATGACCGCTGCCGTTATGGCGGGCTTTGGTTTCTGCGAGCTTCTGCTGCAGTAGATCCGCAGCCTGCTGGAACAGCACCGCCTCATCCGCAGCGATGCGGAAGGAGTAATCCTGTCCCAGCAGGCTGATGATCTGGATATCACTCATGCCTCGGCGCTGACACCGCCACGCTGCACCAATGCCTGCAGTCGCGCCAACATCGATGCCTGCTGCTCTTCCTGCTCCATGGCAGCCAGTTGCAGGCTGTCATTCTCTTCCTTGGCCTGCAGCAATTCTTGCTCCAGGCGATTGATACTTTCGCTCTGCGTGCGGTTTTGCTGCAGCAGATCAGTCACCAGTCGCTCGAGCTGGGTGAGAGTGGTTTCCAGCATGTCATACCCCCTGAGAAAAGGCGCTG
>JASJKW010000240.1:0-4977 GCA_037621305.1 Pseudomonas sp. | reverse complement strand
TGCCGGGGCTGGTGCACCTGCTGGAAGTGTGCCGATCCGGCCGTCCGCATCCGGGCGGTTACGTCTGATGGGGTGCGGTACTACGCCGGGTCTGGTGTCCGTAGCGCAAGCGCTGGCAACTTACCGTCGGGTGCTGATACCGCTGCCGGAGCGGAAACTCCACATCGAAGCAGCATTGGGGCAGGTACTGGCGGAATCGGTACAGGCGGCAGTCGACCTACCGCTGTTCGATCAAAGCGCGGTGGACGGCTACGCAGTACGCAGCGAGGATCTGAGCAAGGCGTCGGCGCAACGGCCGGTGGAACTGAGCTTGAGTGGTGAGATTCCCGCTGGACAGAGTAAGGCAATGCTGTTGGCACCGGGCTGTGCGATGCGCATCCTTACCGGGGCGCCGGTGCCCGCTGGAGCCGACACTATCGTGCGCCAGGAGTGGGTGGTGCGTGAGGGTGACGTGGTCAGGGTTGCGCGTGCGCTGGCACCAGCGACGGATCTGCGTATGCGTGGTGAAGAGTTGCCCAGCGGCGCAGAGTTGGCTGAGGCTGGCCTACGGTTGGATCCCGGGCGCCTGGCGGCGCTGGCCATGGCTGGCGTATCCCGGGTTCGGGCACATCCGCGGGCACGGGTGACGGTGTTGGTAACCGGTGATGAAGTGAAGCCGGCGGGAGAACTATTGGCGCCAGGGCAGATCTTTGATGCCAACGGCCCGCTGGTGCGGGGCTGGCTGGCGCAGCGTGGCCAACCGCTGGTGAGCTGCCGAGGGGTGGCGGACCGTTTCGAGGACGTCTGCGAGGCGTTGGCGCAGGGGCTGGAGGAGTCAGATATTGTTATCACAACCGGGGGCGTGTCGGTAGGCGACCGGGATTATATACCGGCAGCGGCGGAGCGCCTTGGAGTGACTCGGCACTTCTGGAAGCTGGCGCAAAAGCCAGGTAAACCACTTTGGTTTGGGTCGCGCAACAAGGCTGAAGGCAGTACCGCGCTGGTCGGTTTGCCGGGCAACCCGGCAGCGGTACTGGTGGGGCTGACCGTGCACGTGGCGGCTGTGATCAGGGCCTTGGAAGGTGAAGATGCTGGGCCCAATTGGGGATATGCCGCTTTACGGGAAGATGCACTCCCGGCTGACCAACGCGATCAATGGCTGCGCATGCGGATACGGGTCGATCCGCTCACTGGGACCGCCACACTGGCACCGCTACCACGCCAAGCGTCGCACATGCTGTCGAATCTGATAGCAGCGGACGTCCTGGCCTGGGTGCCGGCAAGTGATGATGCCTGGCGTGCAGGCTCGATAGTGCGCTGGCTGGCGCTGTAACAAAATCCGCACGGATAAAAAAGCCCGGCTCGCCGGGCTTCTTCTTCACTCAGTTGTGCGCATGCAACATGCTATTCAACTGAATGGCGCTCTTGTTGGTCTTGCATTCGATCGAGCCGGTCTGTGAGTTGCGGCGGAACAGCAGATCGGGTTGGTTGGCCAGGCTGCGGGCCTTGATGATTTCCACCAGGTTGTCGGCGTCGTCCAGCAGTGCGACTTTGAGGCCGGCGGTGATGTACAGGCCGGCTTCCACGGTGCAGCGATCACCTAAGGGGATGCCGATGCCGGCGTTGGCGCCGATCAGGCAGCCTTCGCCCACCGAGATGACGATGTTGCCGCCGCCGGAGAGGGTCCCCATGGTGGAGCAGCCACCACCCAGATCCGAGCCCTTGCCGACGAAGACGCCGGCGGAGATACGGCCTTCGACCATGCTGGTGCCTGCCGTACCGGCATTGAAATTAATAAAGCCTTCATGCATGACCGTGGTGCCTTCACCGATATAGGCGCCGAGGCGGACTCGGGCGGTATCGGCGATGCGTATGCCACTTGGAACGACATAGTTGGTCATCAGCGGGAACTTGTCGACGCTGTTTACCTGCAGGTCACGGCCCTGCAGACGGGCGGCCAGTTGGCGCTGGGGCAGTTCATTGAGGTCCACGGCGCCTTCGTTGGTCCAAGCGACGTTGGGTAGCAGCGGGAACAGGCCGGCCAGTACGACTTCATGGGGCTTGACCAGGCGGTGAGAGAGTAAGTGTAGCTTGAGATAGGCGCCGGGTGTGGTGGTGGGTGCGTCATCGGTTTCAAGGATGGTCACCACCAGCGGGCGGGTGCTGCTGGCTAACTGCAGGGCCAATGCGCCGAGCTCGGCAAAGCCCGCATCACAGAGCGCTTTGCCCAGTACGGCGCACTGGCTGGTGTCAAGACTGATGGCCTTGTTGCCGCCGCTGTAGCCGAGTTGTTCAGCGAACACGGCGATCATCCGCTGGTCCGGCTTCAGGATGGGTTGGGGGTAATATACCTCCAACCAATCGCCGGAATTGTTCTGGGTCCCGATACCCAGGGCCAAACTGAAGGTGTCACTCATTCGGTGTTCCTTTGTGCATGGAGTCAGAAGGCAGCGGCATACAGGTCAGGTTTGAAGCCGACCAGACGCTGTGGGCCGATATCCAGTACCGGTCTTTTTATCATTGAGGGATTGGCTTGCATCAGGGCGACGGCCTTGTCCTGATCGATATTCTGTTTGTCGGCATCGTCGAGCTTGCGGAAGGTTGTGCCCTGACGGTTGAGGATTTTCTCCCAGCCGTGCTCGGTGCACCAGGCATGCAGACGGGCGGTATCGATGCCTTCCTTCTTGTAGTCATGGAAGTGGTACTGAATACCGTGCTCATCCAGCCAGGTGCGGGCTTTCTTCATGGTGTCACAGGCTTTGATGCCGTACAGGGTAATCATGGTCAGAGGTTCCTGATAAAAGTTCGAATGCGTTGGGCGGCTTCGATGCAGTCGGCCAGCGGCGCGACCAGTGCCAGGCGCACCCGACCAGCGCCGGGGTTGTGGCCGTCGACTTCGCGGGACAGGTAGCGCCCCGGTACGACGGCCACATTCTGCTCGGCCAGCAAGCGGCGGGTGAAGGTTTCGTCATCTATGGGCGTGGCCGGCCACAGATAGAAGCCGGCGTCCGGGCGCTGAATATCCAGCACGTCGCCGAGAATATCCAGCACGGCGTCAAACTTGGCCTGGTAGAGAGCTCGGTTGGCTGCTACGTGCTCTTCATCCTGCCAGGCGGCAAGGCTGGCCAGCTGGACGTGAATGGGCATGGCGCAGCCATGATAGGTTCGGTAGGTAAGGTAAGGGCCGAGCAGGCTGGCGTCGCCGGCGACAAATCCAGAACGCAGGCCGGGCAGGTTGGAGCGTTTGGACAGGCTGTGAAACACCACGCAGCGGGAAAAATCGGTCCGTCCCAGGCTGGCGCAGGCCTGTAGCAATCCGACAGGGGCGGGTTGACCCGGTGCATAAATTTCGCTGTAGCACTCATCCGAGGCGATGACGAAATCATGTTCGTCCGCCAGTTCGATCAATTTCTGCAAGGTGGTCAGCGAGGTGACTGCTCCGGTGGGGTTGCCAGGGGAGCAGATGAACAGCAGTTGGCAGCGACGCCAGATATCTGCGGGTACCTTGTCGAAATCGGGAATAAAGCCATCGGCTGGATTGCAGGCCAGGTAGTGGGGTTGCACGCCGGCCAGAAAGGCGGCGCCTTCATAGATCTGATAAAAGGGATTGGGGCTGACCACCAGGCCCTCTGGGTCGCGCTGAACCACGGCCTGGGTAAAGGAAAACAGCGCCTCACGGGTACCGGTGACGGGCAGTACATGCCGATCGGCGTCGAGCATGCCGGCAGGCAACTGGAAGCGTTGACTCAGCCAGTCGGCGATACCCTGGCGCAGTTCCGGCAGCCCTGCGGTGGATGGATAGATGGCCGCCTTGTCCAGATTGGCGGCAAGAGCTTCCAATACCAACGCGGGGGAGTCATGTTTCGGCTCGCCGATGGACAGGGCGATCGGTGCCAGGCCTGGGTTGGGCGTGATATCGGCGAGCAGCGCCCGCAGCTTTTCAAAGGGGTAGGGCTGCAGGCGTTGCAGGTCGGGATTCATCCAGTTCGGGTCCTTAAATATCCATTGATTGCGGCGTGTTGTGATCACGGGTGCCATAGCTGAGCGTGCGAATGATGGTGTTCTGCAGTCGCTCGCATAACAGCGGGTCGGACAACGGCTGATTGTCTGCATCGGTGATCACAAAAACGTCATCCACGCGCTCACCCAAGGTGACGATGCGTGCATTTTGCACGCTGATGTCGTAATCCAGAAATATTTTTCCCATTTTTGCCAGCAGACCGGGGCGGTCGGGGGCGCTCAACTCGAGAATGGTGTGCTGCCCGCCATGATCGGTGAAGATGGTGACCTCGGGGTCGAAGGCGAAGTGTTTGAGCTGGCGGGGTACCCGGCGCTGGATGATTGCCGGGTAGGCGTCCGGGTCGGACAAGGCTTCGAGCAGGCCGCGTTTGATCTCGCGAATACGTTCGGGGTTGTCGCCGATCGGACCACCATCGGCATCCAGCACTATGTAGGTATCCAGGCTGAATCGGTTGCTGGTGGTGATGATGCGGGCATCCTGAATACTCAGGTTGAGCTGATCCATGGCCGCCGCGGTCACGGCAAACTGATCGTGTTGCTCGGGCGTATAGAGAAATATCTGCGTGGCGCCTTCGAACTCGCGCTGGGCGGTTTCCTTGATCAGCACCAGCGGGCCGCGATGTTCGGGGTGCTGGGCGATGGCTTCGGTATGCCAGGCAATGTCACTGGCCGTGTGCCGCAGAAAATAATCTTCACCCAGTTGCGTCCACAGGGCTTCGACATCCTCTTCATCAATACCGCTGCGTACCAGGATATCCATGGCAGCATGCTGGGTATCGACAATCTGTTGCGCGCGGTTAGGTGGGTTGTCGAGGCCGCGGCGCAGAGCGCGTTTGGTTTCGGTATACAGCTGACGCAGCAGCGAGGCACGCCAGGAATTCCAGAGTGTCGGATTGGTGGCGTTGATATCGGCAATGGTCAGCACATACAGATAATCCAGACGCACCTGGTTACCCAGTTGCACGGCAAAGTCGTGGA
>JASJKW010000239.1:0-6782 GCA_037621305.1 Pseudomonas sp. | reverse complement strand
AGAAGTACCTGGGTTGGTACGACGCCAACCCTGCCAACCTCAACCCGCTGCCGGCCCAGGCCGCAGCACGCAAGGCGATGGAATACATGGGCGGTATAGACCAGGTGATCAGCCGCGCCCGCGAGGACTTCAAGCAAGGCGAATACCGCTGGGTAGCCTCGGTCATGAGCCAGGCGGTATTTGCCGAGCCGGACAACCAGGCCGCACGGGAGCTGAATGCGGCTGCGCTGGAGCAGTTGGGTTATCAGGCCGAGTCCGGCCCGTGGCGCAACGTCTATCTGTCCGGTGCCATGGAGCTGCGCAGCGGCACCATCGAGCACGCCGCCGGCGCTGTGGCCACCGATCTGCTGCAGGCGCTGGATACCGGGATGTTCTTCGATCTGCTCGGCGTGCGGCTGAATGGCCCCAAGGCCGCAGACAAGCATCTGGTACTGAACTGGCACTTCACCGATACCCAGGAGCAGTTCCGCGTCAATCTGCAGAACGCCACCCTGACCTGGCTACCCGCGCGCCAGGCCGAGCAGGCCGATGCCGGCATCACCATGACCCGCGCGACGCTGGATGCTATCCTGACCCGGCAAAACAGCTTCCCCGCCGCCATCAAGTCTGGCGAGATCAGCATCACCGGCAATCCACAGGCGTTTCTTCAGCTGATGAGTCTGATGGATGATTTCACCCCGGATTTTGCCCTGATCGAGCCGGTCAGCGACTAAGCGGAGAAGCGGAAAAGGACCTGCCCCCCTTTTCCCCACCCAGCAAAATAATGAGAGATCAACTATGGCTGCAAAGCCAAACACCCGCGAACGTATCCTGCAAGCCAGCCTGGAGCTGTTCAACACCCAGGGCGAGCGCAACATCACCACCAACCACATCGCCAGTCATCTGGGTATTTCTCCCGGCAATCTGTATTACCACTTCCGTAACAAACCCACGATAGTGGCGGAGCTGTTCACCGAGTTCGAAGGGAAGATGGAGGTCTTTTTCACTCTGCCCGAACAGGCCAGCGTCAATCTGGAAGACAAGGCCCGTTACCTGGAGAGCCTGCTGGCTATCCTCTGGCAGTATCGTTTCATGCACCAGGGGTTGGAGTACCTGCTCGAATCCGACCCTGCGCTGGCCGCCCGCTATCGGCAGTTTTCCCAACGCAGCCTGCGCAACACCCAGAAAATCTATCTGGCTTTTGCCGAGGCGGGGATTCTGCAACTCAACGCACAGCAGGCAGAGACCCTGAGCATCAACGTCTGGATTGTGCTGAGTTCGTGGATGCAGTGTCTCAGCACGACCCGGGGTGTCCAGGTGAACCTGAGCGAGCAACTGCTGCGCCGAGGTATCTATCAGATACTGGTTCTGGAGGAAGGCTATATAGCCCCGGCATACCGGGAGGCCGTCACCTCCCTGTTCAGCCAGCTGTATGTCCCCTTGGACGATATCAGCGCCGACGACGCCTGAACCAGGCGCGCAGCGCCCAGCCAATCAGCAACACCAGAATGACAGCGCCCACCAGCAACTGGATACCGTGGCGGGCGAGAAACTGCTCCTTGGCATTGCTGTTCAGCTGTTCCCAGGCGTTGTAATCGCCGGGCACCTCGATCAACCCGTGCTCGGCCACAAAATGCTGGTATGCCTGCATCAGCTCGGCTACGCGCTCGGGTTGTTGCGCCGCCAGATCATCGCGTTCCAATGGGTCTTCGCGCATGTTGAACAACAGCTTGCCGGAACGCGCAGCGATGGCGCTCGAGTTCGAGACCACCAGCTTGTAATCGCCTTGCCAGATGGCCATGCCACCGGCCAGCTCGTAGACGATCACCTCGTCATCAGAGTGGATGCGCTGGCGATCTCCGCGCAGCAGCGGCGCCATGCTGGTGCCCATGATGCTGTGCACCTTACGGCCTCGATACTCCCCATCCGGCGCCGGCGTACTGGCCAGTTCCAGCAGCGTCGGCGCGATATCGGTCACATAGCCAAAGGCGGCGGTGCGCTTGCCCGGCTCGATCACGCCCGGCAAGCGCATGATCATGGGTACCCGCAGCCCGCCATTGAAGGGCGAGCCCTTGTAGGAATAGAACGGCGAGTTGGACGCATAAGCCCAACCCGGACCGTATTCGCTCCAGCTGCCCGGGTGGCCCAGATCCGCATAGTCCTGGTCATAACGCAGACGATAGAACAGCGGCGCAATCTCGGTCAGTACCGTGGACTCGGCACCGTTGTCGCTCATGAAGATCACCAGCGTGTTGTCATACTCGCCACTGGCCTTGAGGTGATCGATGACCCGCCCGATATTCTCATCCATGGCCTGCGCCATGCCCGCATACACCGCCATCTGCCGGGCGCGGTAGGCGCGCTCTTCATCGCTGAGACTGGCCCAGTCGATGGTCGGCGTATCGTAGAAGGTACCCCAATCACTGCTGACCACCGACGCTGCGGTGCGCGGCAGCAGCCCCAGTTCAGTCAGGCGCTCGTAGCGACGCTGACGGATGACATCCCAGCCTTCCTGATACGCGTCCGCATATTGCTCGACATAGGATTCCGGTGCCTGGTGCGGAGCATGCACCGCCTGGAATGCCAGATAGGCGAAAAATGGCTGGTCGCTGTCCGGTTCACTGCCCAGATACTCGATCAGCTTGTCGGCATAGAAGAACGACGAATAGAAGTCATCTGGCAAGCTGATGGGCTGACCATCCTCCACCCAGGTCGCGGTACCGGCAGGCAGGTAATGCTTGGCCTCCCAGTTGTCCGCCCCGCTTTCCAGCAGCGCCACCGAGCGATCGAACCCACGGGCGTTGGGTAAGCTTTCCGGGCGACCGCCCAGGTGCCATTTACCGGCCATATAGGTGCGGTAGCCCGCATCCTGCAGCAGCGTTGGCAGGGTCACAGCCTGATCGTTGAGCCAGGTTTCGTAGCCGGGCTGGCCTTTCTGGTTGTCGGCCATGATCTCTTTCATATTGCCCATGCCGACCTTGTGACTGGTCACCCCGGTCAGCAGCATCGCGCGGGTCGGCGAACAGGTCGCAGCCACGTTGAAATTGCTGAATTGCAGCCCTTCGGCGGCCAGCGCATCAATATTCGGCGTGCTGATCTCGCCGCCATAAACGCCGGGGTCGGAAAACCCCATGTCGTCGGCGACGATCAGCAGAATATTGGGGCGTGGGTCAGCTTGGCCGGATAACGGCACCAGCAGCGCCAGCGTGCCCAGCAACCGGGCCAAGAGAGGAAATCTGAGCATGGTATGCAATCCCGTTTGTCGTTGTTGTTCTCAGCAAGAATCGCCTTTGTTGACTGTATAGAGCAATTACTCTACCTTGTAAAGAACCCGGGTAATTGCCCCTTTCTTGAAAAGCTCCAACGCACGCGTGTAAAAACAACAAATAATGAACAACCCGAATTCGAGATTACCGCCAACAACTACCAGCAATACCAGGACAAGCTGACACCGTCCTGAATGGCGGCGACGGCGTGGAGAGCGTCAAACCGGCCTCTATCCGGACAACATAGACCCCATCCTCTCCCGTCTTGTTAGAATGGCCCTTTCCTCCCCCGCGAATTGGTCCCATGGATATCAGTCTGGCCCGCACCTTTCTGGAGATCGTCCGCTGCGGCAGCTTCGTCGCCGCGGCTGATCGGTTGCATGTCACCCAGGCCGCCATTACCTCGCGCATCCAGAGTCTGGAAAGTCAGCTGAACTGCACCCTGTTCATCCGCAACCGCTCCGGTGCCCGGCTGACAGTCGATGGCGAGGCCTTCATTACCCACGCCACGCAGATGATCCAGGCCTGGGACAATGCCCAACGCGATCTGCCGCTGCTCAAGGGCTTCAGTGATGTGCTGCATATCGGTGGCGAAGCCAGCCTGTGCACGCCGCTGATCCTGGACTGGGTCCGCGCCCTGCGCCGGGAGATTCCGGAGCATTCGGTGCGCGCCGAGATCGGTGACAGCGGCACGCTGATGCAACGTGTCGAACAGGGCTCACTGGATGCGGCGCTGGTTTATCAGCCCGAATATCTGCCAGGCCTGCAGGTCGAAGAACTGCTGGAAGAAAAGCTGATTCAGGTCTGCCTGCCCGGTCAACGGGAGCCCTATGTCTATATCGACTGGGGAGAGAACTTCCGTCGCCAGCATGACGCTGCCCTGCCCGACAAGGCCCGCGCCTCGGTCAGTTTCAACCTTGGCCCGCTTGCCCTGCAGCACATATTGGAGGCCGGCGGGACGGGCTATTTTCGCAGCCGCGTGGTACAGAGCTATCTGGATAATGGCTTGCTGGAGGCGGTACACATGGCGCCGGAGTTCAGCTTCCCCACCTATCTGGTGTATTCGCGCCAGCGCGAATCAGCGGTACTTGATCAGGCCTTGACCTTACTGCGCGAACTCGCCCAGACCCCGCAGGACTGGTCCCAGCGCTGGGACCCGATGATCTGAACAGCCGCCTGTCCGGTCAGGCCAGATGGCTGACCAGATCGCGGTGCAGCGCTGCAATCACATCAGTCTGGGTCACCAGACCAACCAGTTGCCCGTTATCCAGCACTGGCAGGCAATGCAGCCCCTGATTAGACATCAGCGGAATCATGTCCACCACATGGGTTTGCCCATCGACGGTGACCACCGGCGTGGTCATGACCTTGTGTAGTGGTTGGTCGCGCCACAGGTTAATGCGCGTGGGCAACATTCTGCCCATCGGTAGATCCAGTTGCGCCAGCAGATCCCCCAGACTGGTGATGCCTTGCACCACTCCTTCGCTGTCCACCACCGGCAGGGTTTTCACATGATGGTGACGGAACAGTCGGATGGCCTGCATCACCGTGGTGTCCGGTCCCACCGTGCGAATGTCCCGGGACATGATCTGCTCGGCACGGATATCACCCATCTTGCGCCGGAGCGCGGAGCTTTCGGTATCGCGGATGATCTGCTCCAGATCGTGACGGGTTATATCCACAAAGGAACCGAATTGATCCAGTGCCCGATCCAGATCCTCTTCGGTGAAACCCACCCGCTGGCCGGGCAGGATGTCACGGGTTTGGTGCAGATCAACACGGGGCGCCTGCTTCGGATAACGCACGCCGGTCAGATTGTTATACAGGGTGGCGCAGAACAGCAGACAGCAGGCATTGAGCATGACCGGCAACAACAGCCAGCCCGCCAACGGCGCCAGTAAATCCCCGGCCAGTACTATGACCAGCACCATGGCGCAGGCGGGCGGATGCAGACAACGCAACACCGACATGCCCAGCACCACACTGCCCCCCGCGCCCACCAGGAGCCCACCGGGCGGCAGCGGCGGCAGAGGCAGATGGAGCGCCGCGATACCCACCAGACCCGCCAGCAGATAACTGCCCAATACCGGCCAGGGCTGGGCCAGTGCGCCGGAGGAGACCACAAACAGGAGCACCGCCGACGCACCTGCCGGCCCCAGCAGAATCATCGCAGTGTCGCTGCCATATAACAGCGTTGATAACCAGAAGGTACAGCCCACTGCCACACCCACACCCACCGCGGCACGCAGCCATTCCCCAGGGCGGGTCTGAAAAGTGCGGGGTAACCAACCGAACAAACGTCGGGAGAGGGTCATCAATTGACCAGACATCGTCATGCTCCTGCCGGCAGTAGGTGACGGCCAAGAGCACATCAGAAACCGGAATTTACCAATTAAGAGGGGAAGAAGGGCCAGCTATTCTGCCCATCGTCATAGCGATAGACAATTCAATAATAATTAAGCTTTAGTGCACTTATATTTATGACGACGCCTCGCCTGCTGTCCAATCATTCGTTGCGCTGAGCTACTGTGGTGACCGGGGTAATGAGATGAGGAGTCAGCACCGGGGCCATGCTTTTCAGCACCTGCGCTGGCAGCGCCGAGGTGAAGTGAAACTCTGCCGCATCGGCACCCGGTACGAATGCCGTCAAGGTACCGAAATGATTGGGCCCGAGGAAAAATACAAAAGTTGCTGTGCGATTCATAACCTCGCTGGAAATGATCCTGCCACCGGCAGCCATGGTATGAATACGATTGTCCCCGGTGCCGGTTTTGCCACCCACCGCCAACGGCTGGCCATCAGCGGTCATGAACACGCCCTGTAATCGGCGCCCGGTGCCGTCGAGCACCACAGCCGAAAGCGCGTTGTGCAGTGCTGCTGCGACTTCAGGATGCAGCACCTGTTTTTCCTCGAACGGCAGCGGCTCGAAACGGGTTTCCCAGGGCGTCGCGGCGGCGAAATGCAGGTTATTGATGCGTCGCACCTTCAGGCGTCGCCCCTCATTGAGGATAATGCCCATCAACTCCGCCAACGCGCTCGGCCGATCACCGGAGCTGCCCAGAGCAGTGCCCAGTGAGGGCACCAGATGGGGAAAAGGATAGCCGACCCGCTGCCACCGCTGGTGCAGAGAGTCGAACGCCTCACGTTCCAGCATGGTGCGGATTCTGACATTTCGCGCACTGGCATGGCGGGTACGGAACAACCAGGCGTAGACCTCCTGACGCTCAACCGAGCTGGCGGAGAGCACCTCATTCAGCGTCGCCTGAGGATTGCGCTGCAGATAGCCCAGCAGCCATAGCTCCAGCGGGTGAACCTGCGCGATATATCCCTGATCAGTCAGACTGTATTTCCCCGGACGATAGGTTTCATATAACCGTTCGATACGCTCGGGCTTTTGCGGCACCCTGACCCGCTTCACCAGAAATGTGTTGAAGGTTTCAAAGTCAGCTTCGGGATACAGGCCGCGATACACCACCGACAAGCGCGCCGCAATGGGCTGCACCTGATCCATCAGCCGCTCAAACCGCTGCTGCTCAT
>JASJKW010000238.1:0-8464 GCA_037621305.1 Pseudomonas sp. | reverse complement strand
AGCGGCGCATTCTACGCCGTTTCGCTTGCCTGTCAACCCCCAAGTTACTGCTAACTTATTGATTGGCCTGGGCTTTTTTCAAAGCACCGCGGCTTGCGAGGGGCGAATTATAGACCCGCCAGATTTTACGTCAAGCGGTTTATTACATAAATATTGCATCCAACAAAAACCCCGCACCAGGCGGGGTTTTCATATACCTATTTAGAAGCAGTCTTCAACCGACTTCAAAGGGTAATGCGCTGGGTAAGGCAGACGAGCAACCCCACTATCAATAGCTGCCTGGGCAACAGCCGCCGGCACCTTCTCGATCAGACGCACATCCATCGGCTTGGGAATGATGTACTCCCGACCGAACTCCATCGCCAACCCACCGTACGCTTCGGCTATATATGCAGGCACCGCCTCTTTGGCCAACTCACAGATTGCATGCACAGCAGCCATCTTCATTTCATCGTTGATACGCGAGGCACGCACATCCAGAGCGCCGCGGAAAATGAAGGGGAAGCAAAGTACGTTGTTGACCTGGTTCGGGTAATCCGAGCGACCAGTCGCCATGATCACATCCGGACGAGCCCCATGAGCCAGCTCGGGGCTGATCTCGGGATCAGGGTTGGAACAGGCGAATACAACTGGATTCTCGGCCATCAGCTTGAGCTCGGCCGGCTGCAGCAGATTGGGGCCGGACAGACCAACGAACACATCAGCACCTTTCATGGCGTCAGCCAATGTGCGCTTATCAGTCTCGGAGGCGAAGATAGCCTTGTGCTCATTCAGATCATCACGACCAGAGTGGATGACACCCTTGCGATCGATCATATAGATGTTTTCGATAGCAGCGCCCAGGCTGACCAGCAGCTTCATGCAGGCGGTCGCCGCAGCACCCGCACCCAGACAGACGATCTTGGCATCTTCCAGCTTCTTGTCTGCCAGCTCCAATGCGTTGATCATGGCGGCCGCAGTAACGATGGCAGTACCGTGCTGATCATCATGGAAGACCGGGATATCGCACTGCTCAATCAGAGCACGCTCGATCTCAAAGCACTCAGGCGCCTTGATGTCTTCAAGGTTGATGCCGCCGAAGGTGCAGGAAATGCGCTTGACTGTGTCGATAAAGGCTTGAGGGCTTTCGGATTCGACTTCGATATCAAAGACATCGACACCAGCGAAGCGCTTGAACAACACGCCCTTGCCTTCCATGACAGGCTTCGAGGCTCGCGGCCCCAGATTACCGAGACCGAGAATAGCGGTGCCGTCGGTGATCACCGCAACCAGGTTGCCCTTACCAGTGTATTTGTAGGCAGTTTCCGGGTCCTTGGCGATTTCGCGCACAGGCTCTGCAACACCCGGACTGTAAGCCAGCGCCAGATCACGCGCGGTAGCAGTAGGCTTTGTCAGCTCGACGCTCAATTTGCCCGGACGCGGGCTGGCGTGATATTCGAGCGCATCAGTTCTCAGATCAGACATGATTACCTTTCCGGTCAAGTTGCTTATTGTGTTATGGACGAATGAGAATACAGAAAAGGCTGCACCCCCACAAGATCATTCACAGCATCTATTCGGAAGTCCTGGCAGCAAAACTAAGGCTACTTCTTCTGCGATCTGCAGCCATCATTCAACATTCACCATACGAGGCTCGAGCAGCGGCAACATGAAGCGCTTATGGTTACGGCGCCGTGACTGCCGATCCACCACCCAACCGCGCACTTCCAACTGGCGCCCCGACCAACTATCGATATCACCGAAACGCTCGCTGCCAACGTCATTCAGACGTAACGTCACAGGCCCATCCATCCCAACCCACACATAGCGACCGGCACGCTCGACCGTGACCACCCTACCCTTTATCACCTGGAAACCACCCGCCTGGATATCTGCCGCACGCATCACCGACGCCTGACTCCAGACTCCCAGCCGCCCACCCCGAGCCAAGCTCTCGAGATGCATATGACAATCCAGCAGCGCAAGATTGGGCGCAATGCCGATCGCAAAGCCCATACCACTGCGCAGCAACCGACCTTCAATATTGGTACCCCGCGCATCAAACAGATGCCCCAGCGTACGTCCATAGCGATCCTTAGGCTCCACCCCAACCACCAGTCGCAGCCCAGACTCACCAGCCAGCCGCTCAAGTTCGACCCTGGCCTTTTGCGCATAAGGCTCGGACGGCTTGCCACGACGCCCGATTTCCGGAGCATTGATGCCAATCAGGCGCACCCGCCGACCGTCAACCAGCTCCAGCGTATCGCCATCAATGACATAGCGACTGACAACCGGATCACCCGCACCCGGCTGGCTGCAGTTGTCGGCCAATGCCAACCCGGCCAGCATCCAGGCAACAAAAAAGGCGCCCCAATGGGGCGCCTTCTGTGAAACGGACAATGCCATCGAAGTGGCTTTCCGAATCTTACTTCTTGGTGCTGACAGCACCGAAACGCTGATTGAAGCGCTCGATACGGCCACCGGTGTCCAGAACTTTCTGCTTACCGGTGTAGAACGGGTGGCATCCGGAGCAGACGTCCAGATAAATACCTTTGCCCAGCGTGGAACGGGTCTTGATGACGTTGCCGCAACCGCAGGTGGCTTCGATTTCTTCGTACGCAGGATGCAAATCAGCTTTCATGGGTGATTCCTCGGTTTTGTGTGCCGCCACCGGACCAACCTGATCAGGCACCGCACTGGATGATGCTACCCGGCATCGAACAAACGAACGGACCGGAAAATAGGCCGGCGATGATAACAGAATTCCGCTGCCACGCAAGCATTACGGCTGCCCGCCTCGGGCAACCCCTGAAAATACAGTATAGCCAAGCGCCGTGATTTTTCAGGAGTGCTCCGGCTCTGCATATCACGTCGGGCAGTGCTACCATCAGCAGCTTGTCAGAACAGGACGCCATAGTGTCAGGACCCATTCTTCAGGTTGCCCTCCCCTCGCCCTTGCGCCGTCTGTTTGACTATCGCGCGCCGGCAGGCCTGCGCCTGGATGACTTACAGGTGGGACTGCGCGTCCGCGTGCCTTTCGGCAACCGCCAGATGGTAGGATTGATTGCCGCCATCAGCGAGCATTCGAGCGTCCCTGCAGGCAAACTCAAACGCGCCGACGAGCTGATCGACCACACTCCACTGCTACCCGAGAGCCTCTGGAAACTCTGTCTCTGGACCGCCAGCTATTATCAGCATGGTCTTGGCGACACGCTGAGCAGCGCCTTGCCCGTACTGCTGCGCCGCGGCGAACCCGCCCTGGCCCGGCAGGATCTGCTCTGGCAGCTATTGCCGGGCGCCTATCCAGAGCACCCGGCCATCAGCCGCGCACCAAAACAGAAGGAAGCGGTTCAGGTGCTGGCCAGACACCCGCATGGCCTGTCCCACGCCCTCATCAGCCAATGGGGACTGACCCGCGATGCACTTGAATCCCTCGAGCGCAAAGGCCTGGCGCAACGAATCAGTCAGTCACCGCACCATACCAGCGAGCCACAGCCTTTATTAAGGGAAACACCGCTGACCGCCAATGACGAACAACAGGCGGCGCTGGACGCCATTCTCGCCGCCAACGGATTCAACGTCTGGTTGCTGGAAGGCGTTACAGGCAGTGGCAAGACCGAGGTCTATCTGCAAGCGATAGAACATTGCCTGCAGCAGAATCGCCAGGCGCTGGTACTGATCCCCGAAATCGGACTGACCCCGCAGACCCTTGAACGCTTCCGGCGCCGCTTCAACGTACCAGTGGTGATTCTGCATTCGGGGCTGAATGACCGCGAACGACTGGATGCCTGGATTGCCGCCCGCGAGGGTGAGGCCGCTATCGTCATAGGCACGCGCTCGGCCATTTTCACGCCGCTGGCGCGACCGGGACTGATCATTGTCGATGAAGAGCATGATCTGTCGTATAAACAGCAGGAAGGTCTGCGTTATAACGCCCGGGATCTTGCGGTTTATCGCGCCCACCTGGAGCAGGTGAGCATCATTCTGGGCTCCGCTACACCCTCCTTCGAGAGCCTGCACAACGTACAGCCCGGACGCTATCAGCGTTTACGCCTGACTCAACGCGCCGGTAATGCCAGCCCGCCGACCTTCCAGTGCCTGGATATTCGCAGCCGCCCCCTGGAGGGCGGCATGTCCCGCCCGTTGATCCAGCTGATGGGCGAACATCTGCGCCAGGGCAATCAGGTACTGGTATTCATCAACCGTCGCGGCTTTGCCCCCACGCTGATGTGCCATGACTGCGGCTGGATGGCCGAATGCCGACGCTGTGATGCACGCATGACGCTCCACCAATCACCCGCGCAATTGCACTGCCACCATTGCGGCAGCCAGCGTAGCGTCGATCGCACCTGCCCGAAATGTCAGAGCCAGGACCTGCGCCCCATCGGCGCGGGCACCGAGCGCACCGAAGAGCATCTGATCAACTGCTTTCCGGACTTCCCGGTGCTGCGCATCGATCGCGACACCATGACCCGCAAACAGGCCATGCAAAGCATGCTCACCCGCATCCAGAGCGGCGAACCCTGTCTGCTGGTCGGCACACAGATGCTTGCCAAGGGGCATCACTTCCCGGATGTCACCCTGGTGGCGATCCTCGATGCCGATGGCGGACTGTTTTCCACCGACTTTCGCGGCCCCGAGCGTATGGCGCAACTGATCATCCAGGTGGCCGGGCGCGCCGGACGCGCGGAAAAGCCCGGCCAGGTGCTGATCCAGACACATATGGCCGAGCACCAGCTGCTGCTGGACCTGACCGAGCATGATTACAGCCGCTTCGCCGAACGGGAGCTGGCCGCCCGTGCTGCAGCGCAACTGCCTCCCTACAGCTTCATGGCGTTGCTGCGCGCTGAATCCAACTCATCGGCACAGACCAACCAGTTTCTCGATGAAGCCTGTGAGCTGGCCGAACAGCTGACCGCCACGCTCGGCATTACCGGTGTCGATCTGCTCGGCCCCGTACCCTCGCCAATGGAACGTCGTGCCGGCCGCCATCGCGCGCAATTGCTGGTATTGGCGGGTCAGCGCTCAACCCTGCATCAATTGCTGCACAGCTGGTTGGCGGCGCTGGAACAGCATCCCCTGGCGCGCCGCGTACGCTGGTCAATTGATGTCGATCCACTGGACATGTTCTGAATCCAGAACCCTGTCGGACAGAGGGATTTGGCAAGCAGCCCGTTAAGTCGGATAATGCCGGGTTTTCCACATGCCGTTGCCGGATACTCCTCTACTTATGAAAAACCTGATCAGCCAGTTGCTCGCCAGTGCCGTCAGCACCTTGCAAAGCCAAGGCGTCCTGCCCGCCGATATCTCTCCTGACATTCAGGTGGAGATCGCCCGGGACAAGAGCCACGGCGACTTTGCCAGCAACCTGGCAATGATGCTCGCAAAGCCTGCCCGAATGAAGCCACGCGATCTGGCTGAACAGCTGGTTGCCGCGCTGCCGCACAACGCAGCGATCGCCGAGGTCAACATTGCCGGCCCCGGCTTCATCAACTTCTTCCAGGCACGTGACTGGCTGGCCGCACAACTGCAGATGGCGTTGGACGATCCCCAGCTGAACATTCCGCGGGCCGATCCGACCCAGCGTGTGGTCGTGGACTATTCCTCCCCCAACCTGGCCAAGGAAATGCACGTCGGGCACCTGCGCTCAACCATCATTGGCGACGCCGTGGCGCGGGTACTGGCGTTTCTCGGGCACCAGGTGATACGCCAGAACCATGTCGGCGACTGGGGTACCCAGTTCGGCATGCTGCTGGCCTATCTGGAAGAGAACAGCGTGGCCGCCGAAGCCGAGCTGGGCGATCTGGAGAACTTCTACCGCCAGGCCAAGAAGCGTTTCGATGAAAGCGAGGAATTCGCCAACCGCGCCCGTGAACGGGTGGTTCAGCTGCAGGCGGGTGACCCGCAGTGTCTGGCGCTATGGAATCGCTTCAACAGTATCTCCCTTGGCCATTGCCAGGCAATCTATGACCGTCTTGGCGTCAGCCTGACCCCCGCCGATGTGCGTGGTGAAAGTGCCTATAATGACCAGCTTGCCGATGTGGTCGACAGCCTGCAGCAGGCTGGCCTGCTGACCGAAAGCGACGGCGCCCGTTGCGTGTTCCTCGACGAGTTCAAGACCAGCGAAGATAAACCTCTGCCAGTGATAGTGCAGAAGGCGGGCGGCGGTTATCTGTATGCGACCACGGACCTCGCGGCCATGCGCTATCGCCAACAGGAACTGCAGGCCGATCGCGTGCTGTATTTTGTCGATCAGCGCCAGGCGCTGCATTTCCAGCAGGTGTTCGCGGTCGCACGCAAGGCCGGTTTCGTAGCGCAGGACATGCAGCTGGAGCATATGGGCTTCGGCACCATGAACGGCGCCGACGGCAAGCCGTTCAAGACCCGCGACGGCGGTACGGTCAAGCTGATCGACCTGCTGAACGAGGCCGAGCAGCGCGCCTATCAGCTGGTGGCGCAGAAGAACCCGGAACTCGATACCGAAGAGCTGAAGCAGATTGCCCGCGCGGTCGGCATCGGCGCGGTCAAGTATGCGGACCTGTCCAAGCACCGCAGCAGCGATTACAACTTCAATTTCGAGCAGATGCTCAGCTTTGAAGGCAACACAGCCCCCTACCTGATGTATGCCTATACCCGCGTGGCCAGCGTGTTCCGCAAGATCGACCGCAACATGTCGCAGCTGGACGATCTGGCGCCGCTGGTACTGGAGGAGGCCGCCGAGGTTGATCTGGCGGCTCATCTGGCGCAGTTCGGCAACTTGCTGGCGTATGTGGCCCGCGAAGGCACACCACACTCGCTGTGCCATTACCTGTATGAACTGGCCGGACGCTTTTCCAGCTTCTATGAAAACTGCCCGATTCTGGCCGCCGATGAGCCGGCACAACGTGACAGTCGCCTGCGTCTGGCAGCACTGACTGGACGCACCCTGCAGCAAGGCCTTAACCTGCTCGGCATCACCACTCTGGAGCGCATGTAAGTCGCATGGCCAAAGCACGCAAAACACCCCGTCGCGGCGCCAGCCGCGCCCGGTCCAAACCCGGTCGGCGCATACCCGCCTGGCTGATTGCCGTGTGCGGGTTGGTGCTGGGTCTGTTCATCGCCTTTCTGTTCCAGCTGGAGCCCGGTCGCGACACGGTGAAACGCAATACTGCACCGCCGCCACCTGCCGCCAAGCCGGCGCCGGCAAAACCCGCCGGCCCCAGCTATGACTTTTACACCTTGCTGCCCGAGTCGGAGGTGGTGGTACCCACGCCGCGCCCTGCGCCACCGCCACCCCCACCGCCGGCAGCCAAGCCAGCACCTGCGGCCAAAGCCGAGTCCACCACCCGCTACTACCTGCAGGCCGGCTCGTTCCGGCAGCGCAGCGAAGCAGACCGGGTGCGCGCGCAGATCATTCTGATGGGTCTGGATGCCCGCCTGGAAGATGCCAAACTGGCCAATGGTGATGTCTGGCACCGGGTACAGGTCGGGCCGTTCGCCGACCAGAGCCGGCTGACTCAGGCCGAACAGACACTGTCCGGCAACGGCTTCAACAATCTGCTCCGCCAGCAGCGCACCATCACCCCCTGATGCTCCAACCATCGGCAGCATTGGCTGCCGATATCTTGAATTCCTCCTCCCCAGCCCCAAGATAATGGCAAAGGCAGCGCGCGCAGCGTGCTGCGTGCTATCTGAACAGCCAACAGGAGCTGCGCGTGACTACAATCGTTTCAGTACGCCGCCACGGCAAAGTGGTAATCGGTGGTGATGGCCAGGTATCGCTGGGCAACACCGTAATGAAAGGCAACGCCCGCAAGGTTCGTCGCCTGTACAACGACCAGGTGATCGCCGGATTTGCCGGCGGCACGGCGGATGCCTTCACCCTGTTCGAGCACTTCGAGGCTCATCTGGAAAAACACCAGGGCCAACTGGTCCGCGCCGCCGTGGAAATGGCCAAGGAGTGGCGCACCGATCGCACCCTGCGCCGTCTCGAGGCCCTGCTGGCCGTGGCCAACAAGGATGCCTCGTTGATCATTACCGGTAACGGCGATGTGCTTGAGCCCGAAGAGGGCATTATCGCCATCGGCTCCGGCGGCCCCTACGCCCAGTCCGCAGCTCGCGCCCTGCTGCGTCACACCGAGCTGTCAGCCCGCGAGATCGTCGAGTCGAGCCTGAACATCGCCGGCGAGATCTGCATCTACACCAACCAGAATCACACTATCGAGGAGCTGGACGCCAACACCTGAGGCGCCCGGGAATCTGCCACATGTCCATGACACCCCGCGAAATTGTCCACGAACTGGACCGTCACATCATTGGTCAGCAGGATGCCAAGCGCGCCGTCGCCATCGCCCTGCGCAACCGCTGGCGCCGCCAGCAGCTGCCCGACGCGCTGCGCCATGAAGTAACGCCGAAGAACATTCTGATGATCGGCCCGACCGGCGTCGGCAAGACCGAAATCGCCCGTCGCCTCGCGCGTCTGGCCCAGGCACCCTTCATCAAGGTC
>JASJKW010000237.1:0-7070 GCA_037621305.1 Pseudomonas sp. | reverse complement strand
ATCCGGCTGTAGTGCCAGTACGCCGCACTAGCTCACGTCAGGATAGCTGGGACGATGCTTTTAACGACTCTGATAGCGACGAAGAATCATGGAAAGTGAAGTGACTGCCAACAACGAACACTCGCAGCTTGTGGCGTGGTTCGAAGAGGCCGAATCCGCCACTGATGCCGCACGCCGCTTCTCGGAGCGAGACCGCGAGTATTACGACAATCAGCAGTGGACGAAGGCCGAACTTGAAACGCTGCGTAAGCGTGGCCAACCGGCCCTGACGATTAACTACATCCAGCGCAAGGTGGATTTCCTGCGCGGGCTTGAGCGTCGCATGCGCTCAGACCCCAAAGCCTTCCCGCGCACCCCGCAAGAAGAGCAACTGGCTGATGCCGCCACGGATGCATTGCGCTTCGTTGCTGATCAGAACGATTTTGATGAGGTCCGCAGCCGGGTATACGAGAACCTGCTGATTGAGGGGTACGGTGGCGCTGATGTTGTCGTGGTTGAGCGGCCAGACGGGCAGATCGATGTAGCAATTACGTATGTGCCATGGGATCGGATCATTTATGACCCCCATAGCCGTGAGCCAGACTTCTCCGATGCTCGCTATGTTGGCATCGTTATCTGGATGGACAGAAGCGAGGCGCTGGCAAGGTGGCCTGACGCCCGAGATATTATTGAGGCCACTCTGCAGACCGCTTCAAGCTCTGACACTTATGATGACCGGCCCAAGAATGCGATGTGGTCAGACAATCGACGCACCCGCATTCGTGTGGTCCAGATGCAGTACGTGGACTCTGAGGGCGTCAACACAATCTGCACGTTTACACGTGGCGGCATGCTGGATGAGCCGCAGGAATCGCCTTATCTGGATGAGTATGGGATGCCTGCCAGAACGCTCATTTTACGCAGCTCTTACATAGACCGGGAGAATAACCGCTACGGCCATGTGCGCAGCATGATCAGCATGCAGGACGAGATCAATAAGCGACGCAGCAAGGCGCTTCATCTTGTGTCTGTGCGCCAGACGTACGGCAATCGTCGCGCAATCGCTGATAAAGATCATGCGCGCCGTGAGTTGGCCAAGCCTGACGGGCACATAGAGATCAATGAGGCTGCCGAGTTCGGTAAAGACTTTGGGATTCTGCCTACCGGCGATATGGCGGCAGCCCAAATGCAGCTCTTGCAGCACGTCACTGGCGAAATGCAGGCCGCAGGGCCAAACGCAGCAATGGCAGGCAAAGATCCTCGTCAGCAGTCTGGCCGCGCTATCCAAGCCCAACAGCAGGGCGGAAGCATCGAAATGGAACCATCCACCGATGACCTTCGGCAGTGGACGCGCTCAGTGTTTGAAGCTGCTTGGATGCGGGTTCGTCAGTTTTGGACTGAAGAGCGCTGGATTCGTGTCACTGATGACGAGCGAAACCTGAAATGGGTGGGCCTCAACAAGAAAATAACCCTGGGAGATAAGTTGCAGGAAATGCCGCCGGAGCAGGCCCAGCAGTTGGCCGCTCAAATGGGGCTACAACCAGGTGACCCGCGATTGCAAGAAGTGATCGAGATCGATAACGAGATCAGCGGTTTACACGTCGATATCGTGATTGAAGAAGGCCCGGATATTGCCACCATCCAATCTGAGCAATTCCAGGTATTGGCTGACTTGGCACAGTCCGGTCTGCCGATTCCGCCAGAGGTCATTATCCAGGCAAGCAGTCTGCGGAACAAAGATCAGCTGCTTGAGAAAATCGAGAAGGCTCAGCAGTCCCAGGCAGAAGCGGCGCGGCAACAAGCGCAGTTTGCTCAGGCAAAGGCAGAGGCAGATATTCGGAAAACGCAGGCCGATGCGTCGAAATCTGAGGCAGATGCCGCAAGAAGCGGTGCAGATGCACAGCGGACGACCGTAGAAACACAACTGACGGTAGCGCAGGTAGCGACACCGCAAAATATATTGATGGGGGTTTGATATGGCGGATGAAACTATTGCGCTGCCGTTCCCAGGCGGGCGGCTGAAGCTGGTTGATAACGGCGATGGCACCTATCCACTGGGTGTTGCGTACTCCGGTGGTAGTGGAGGCGCTTCTGAGGTCGCAGTCTCAAACTGGCCAGCCTCTCAGGCCGTAACAGGCCCTGTAACGAACGCACAGCTTACTGCCGTCACTGGAACTGCGGCTCAAACCGCGGTAACGACCGACCCGGCGGCAGCTGGACAGACAGTGCTGTCAGTTTTGCGAGGGATTCTCGCAGAGATGAAGGCGCAGACTGTATTGCTGAACGACATCAAGGCCAATACTGCACCAACCCCATAAGAAGCCTGTTCGCACAAATCTTTAACGCCGCTATGCAGTTGATAGCGGTTTTTTTATGGTCGCCGCCGGGCCTTCTCGGGCGTGATTTGCCGCCGCCGGGCAGATATCGGGCGTTTGGAGAGCAATGTGAGCAACTTGGAAGATGTTTTAAGTGACAACGCCGATGACCTCTTGAATGAGCAAGCCGCTCAGGCTGAGCAGGATCAACAGAATGTGCCTGCTACTGAGAGTGAGTCCCAAGAAGTCCAGTCGGAACAGTCAACGGGCGAGAAAGTGGCTGATGCGGAAGTTAAGCCGGATGAGCCGCAAAAAAAGGATGTGCCGCCGACATCTGAAACTGAACACCACGTTCCCCGCAAAGCTTTAGAGGATGAGCGCCGAAAGCGCCAGCAGTTGGAGCAGGAGTTACTGCAGGCTCGTCAGGCTCGACCCGAACAAGCACGCCAGCAACACGAGCAGCAAGAGCAATTGCCGCCAGAAGTCATCATGCAGCAGCAACTCTTTAATGAGCGGCTGAATATGTCGGAAATGGTTCTCCGGCAGCAGCATGATGACGTTGATGCCGTGATTGAGCGGTTCCAGCAAGAAGTCCAGAAAAATCCAGCCTTGGGCATGCAGCTCCAGTCCCGGGCCCACCCTTATCAGTGGGCTTATGACTATGCCAAACGCGCCATGGTGATGGATGAAATCGGAAGCGACCCAGAGGCCTACAAAGCACGCCTTCGAGAGCAACTGATGGCAGAGCTCCAACAGCAGCCGGCTGCAGACAGCGCCGCAACTCAGGCTGAGAAGCCAAATATCCCGAAATCCCTGGCTAACGCCCGATCCTCCGCAGCGCGTTCAGCGCCAGCATGGACAGGGCCTACGCCGCTTGACGACATTGTTAAATAATCAAGAGGTAAATCATGGCTGAAACAATCGCAACCCCAGGCTTAACGCCACAACAGTGGGATGACAAGTTCTTCCGCGAATATGTGCGCTCCAACCGTTTCAAGCGGTACATGGGCACCAGCGAAAACTCCATCATTCAACTCAAAGAAGACCTGACCCGCAAAAAAGGCGATAAGGTCACCTTCGCTAACGTCCGCAAGCTGCGCGGCCCAGGTGTAACTGGCCGATCCATGCTGGAAGGCAACGAAGAAGAGCTGGATAGCCGCTCCATGGCAGTGCAGGTCGACACCGTGCGTAACGCTGTGGTGGTGACTGATCACGATGAGCAGCTTTCTGCGATTGGCCTGCGTGATGCTGGTCGATCCGCGCTGAAAGACTGGGCGCTGGACAAGATGCGCAACGACATTATCGACGCCCTGCGATCGATTAATGGCGTGTCTTACGGCACCGCTACTGAGGCGCAGAAGGACGCATGGCTGACGGATAATGCCGACCGCGTTCTGTTTGGCAATGCCCGCAGCAACAACGCCGCCAATGATCACTCTGCTGCGCTGGCATTGATCAGCAACACCACTGGCAAGCTGACTGCCGCCACTGTCTCGCTGGCAAAGCGCATGGCTCAGACTGCTGACCCGGCTATTCGCCCGGTCCGCCTGAACGAAGATGAAGAGTGGTTCGTTATGTTCGCTCATCCTCTGGCCTTCCGCGACCTATCACAAGACCCTGTCATGCAACAGGCCAACCGCGACGCCCGCCCACGTGCTGTGATGGATAACCCCATCTTCACCGGCGGCTCTTTGGTTTGGGATGGCGTAATCATCCGTGAAATCCCAGAAATCCCAAGCATTGCTGGTGTTGGTGATTCTGGCATTGATGTTGCCACTTCCTTTCTGTGCGGTGCACAAGCAGTCGGCCTGGCATGGGCCAGCCGCTTGAAGTCTACGACCAACGTGCGTGACTACGGCTTCCGTAAGGGTGTCGGCGTGCAAGAAATGCGCGGTATCGAGAAGCTGCTGTTTGGTAAAGGCAATGGTGATCTCGATGACCTGGTCCAGCATGGTGTCGTGACTGTTTACACGGCCGGAGTTGCCGACCTGTAAGCGGTTGGGGCGGCCTCCTTGGTCGCCCCCTTCTTGGAGTAGGCATGAAGATCACTTTCATAGGCGACCCGCGCTCACCAGAGGATCGCGACACCATCGAAATCTTTGGTTTGGTACTGAAGCTTAACGAGCCCCAAGAGGTGTCTGCCGATGTTGCCAATCGGTTGCGTGGACATAGCCATTTCTCTGTAGAGGCTGAAGATGAAACTGGAAGACTTAGCGGTCAGAGTGCTGGAGAAGCTGGGAGTTCTGGCAGCGGGGGAGACGGCGGAAGCGGCAGACCTGAAGAAAGCCCAGGAAAAACTGGTGGCAGCGCACGCCGCGGTCGTAGCCAGAAGCCTAAATCGGTGGACGACGCACAATCTGCCAGTTGAGGTTCACGAACCCTATGTCTCCCTGGCTGCTGTGCTTGTGGCGCCCGACTATGGGCGCACGCCAGGCGGTGATTGGTGGATTTGGGGAATGTCTGAGATTGCTACCGCAGCATCGACACGCATATCTCAAGGGGCTATTCCAGCGGAGTACTTTTGATGCAAATCGATATTGTCCTTGGCGATTTGGCGCGCCGTGACGCTCAAGTGGTCGCTGGTGATGACATTAAGGTCGGACTTACCGCTTACTCCCCGGCGTCTCCAGACTCAATCCCGCTTGAGGGAACGCTAAAGCTGATTCTATTCAAGGGCGCATACGACGCGGCCAGCGCTGACGGTGTTGGCGACCACCCTGCAATTTTTACGATCCCAGGATCAACGACACAGAATAAAGCGGGCCGCTGGCATTGGCGGATAGAGCAAACGATAGGCGCATCGAGGGCGACACTGGTAATGGGCGTCCTTGTAATTGTGAACCCAGGACATTGATATGGCAGCGCAGCGCATTCGCATCCCTTTTGTCGGCCCGGCTTACTTAACACGCAGCCCCAACCAATCCGCTCAGCGTCTGATTAACTGGTATGTGGAAGCCACAGAGCAGGGTGGCAAGACGGAATACACGTTGTATCCGACGCCTGGCCTGCGTCTTGGCGTGAGGATCGGCACGGGACCGGTGCGCGGCGCTGTCGAAGTGAACGGCGGCCATGTGTACGTTGTGTCCGGCTCTGAGGTGTTCCGGGTTTCTCCTGGCTTCACCACGGCAAAGGCTGGCAATATCGGCACAAGCAGCGGTCAAGTCGGGATTGCCTACAACGGCGATCAAGTGATCATCGTTGACGGCCAGCGCGGCCATATCGTAGATGTGTCCAAGAATGAGCTGAAGCCGATTACGGACGTGGATTTCCCGAGCACGGTGACCTGGGCTCAGTACCTGGACCGCTATTTCGTGGTTGGCGGTGACGGCTCGGGCCGGTTCTACATCTCGGATATCGCTGATGGCACAGGCTGGGTCGGCACCGAGTATGCCAATGCAGAAGGTGACCCGGACCCACTGATTGCTGGCATTGTGAATCACCGCGAACTGATCTTGATGGGAACGAACTCATTTGAGATCTGGGTAAACACCGGCAATACGACTTTCCCTATTGAACGCACTGGGAACGCCTTTGGCGAGACCGGATGCGCCGCCGTGGCTTCGCTGTGCAAGATGAAGGGGGAATTGCTGTGGCTGGGTAAGGACCGCTCAGGTGACGGCGTGGTGTGGCGGATGGACGGGTACAGCCCGGTCCGGGTGTCTACGCACGCGCTTGAGTGGGAAATTCGCCAGTACAGCCGGATTGATGATGCTGTGGCCTACACCTATCAGATGGGTGGCAGCGCCTGGTATGTTCTACACTTCCCGTCTGCTGACCGCACCTGGGCCTACAACATCAACGGGAACTACTGGCATGAATGGCTGGCATTTGATGCCGCCACCGGCCTGTTTCACCGTCATCGGTCAAACTGCCACTTCATGCTTGGCCGTGATCATGTTGTGGGAGATTGGCAAACAGGTGATCTGTTCATTCTTGACCCGCACGTCTACACAGATAACGGCGAAACAATCCGGCGTGTTCGGTCTACCTATGCCGAGGACGCTGACCTGAAACGGGTTTTTTACTCGTCGCTACAGATCGACCTGCAGGCTGGTGTCGGTCTTGTGGGCGGCCAGGGCAGTGAGCCGCGCTTGATGCTTCGATGGTCCAACGATGGCGGGCACACGTGGAGCAACACCCGCACTGCCACCATGGGCAAGCTTGGCCAGTACGGCGCTCGATGTATTTGGAACCGGTTAGGCAATGGCCGGGCAAGGGTGTGGGAAATTTCTGTCACTGACCCGGTAAATGCTGTGGTGCTGGGTGCGGTCCTGTTAGGGGAGGCTGGTGAGTCATGACTTCGCCATTAGCGCTATTCCCCCAGCGGATTGCCATCGGCAAGGTCAATGTTGGCGGTAAAGATATGCCAGTGCATATCACCCCTGAGTTCTTCAGGGCCCTGCAGGAGCTGCTGCGACGCGTGGGCGGCGAGTCCTCGGAGGTTCCTGAGCTGAACCAGTTTTTTCTGGAGGCGACGATGGGGGCGGCGGTTGGCCAGGACGATATCGCCTCTGGTGCGCTGATGTTCGGGCAGTCTGTCAGTCAGCCTGTTGGCGGGCAGGAGGCTGACGGTGCTGGCGAAGCCGTTATGGGATTCCCCATGCCCCAACCTGGGGGTCTCGGGGCAGATATTTACCAACAGTCGCTTGAAGACCAATCGGCGCTTCCATTCTGGCCGATTGCAGCAACAACAAGCCTTTGCCGTAGCTGGTCATCCGGACCAGGATACGTCAATCTCTGACAAGAACCCCAGACGAGATCACAAACATGGTGCAT
>JASJKW010000236.1:0-3668 GCA_037621305.1 Pseudomonas sp. | reverse complement strand
CAGGCCGTTACATAAGTCTCGTCGGTCAGGTTGTTGAGGTTGACCCGCATACCCAGCCCGGTAGCCCCCAGTTGGCTCAGGTCATAGCTGACCGAGGCATCGAACAGGGTGTAGGACGGTACGCGCAGGGTGTTTTCGGCGTCAGCCCAACTCTTGCCGAAATAGCGTGCCCCGGCACCCAGCTGCAAACTCGCCAGCGGGCCACTGGTGAAGTTGTAGTCGGCCCATAACGAGACCATGTTTTTTGCCACCGCGTTGGGCGTGTTGCCCCGGTTGTTGGTACCGGCCGCGCCAGTGAAGTCCTTGGAGTATTCCACGTCCATCCAGGTGTAGCTGGCCAGTACATTGACCGGCTCGATTGGCTTGAAGCGGGCTTCCAGCTCGACACCGCGGGAGCTGATTTCACCGACCGCACGATAGAAGCTTTCTCCGGAATCCTTGTTGGCCAGATTCGACTGGGTCAGATCGAACAGGGCGATGCTGTACAGGTCCTGGGTGCCCGGGGGCTGGAATTTCAGGCCGATTTCAGTTTGTTCGCCTTCGGTCGGGTCGAGCAGGCTGATGTCGTATACCCCGGGTGCCGTTTCGTTGTACGCCCCGGTGGCGTTGGGGTTGAATGACTCGGAATAGCTGACATAGGGTGACAGGCCGTTGTCGAAGGCATACAACAGGCCGATACGGCCGGAAGTCTGGTCGATGCGAGCGTCATCGGCTTGATCGCCATACTGCGAACGGGTCTGCTCGAAGCCCAGGTCTACCCAGTCCTGTCGCGCACCCAGCGATAGCCGCCAGTTGCCCAGACTGATCAGATCCTGCAGATACAGACCAGTCTGCTTGAGAAAACGGGCTTCGTCATATTGATGGTAGAACACCGGAGCGGCCGCGCCTTCGGCGCCGGTGAAGGGATTGATGGGGGCCAGACCATAGCCGCCATCATAGGCCACCTTGGCCTTGCGCCGCTGATAGTCCAGCCCGGTCACCAGGGTATGCTCCAGCGCACCGGTACTGAACTCGAACTGCAGCTGGTTATCCACACTCCAGGCGTGCACGCTTTCATCGGCACCGGTGTAATAACGGACCAGGTCGTCGGTATTGCCAATATAGCCGTACTGGTAGACCTGCCCCGACTCCACCCGCGAGTCCAGATACTGGAAGTTCTGCCGGGCCGATACCACATCATTGAAGCGGTGCTCCAGTTGATAGCCGAGCATGTACTGATGGCGCTCGAACTTCTCGCGATCCTCATCACCTTCGAAGAAGCTGCGGGAGATACGTTGGCCGTTATGTGAGGTGACCGTACCGTCCGCCGGCAGGCCGCCGTGATAACCGCCCTCCGGATCATGTTGCAACATGGCCAGCAGGGTCAGACGGGTATCCTGAGTGAAGTCGATGCTCAATGAGGGCATCAGCGCGAAGCGCTCGCTCTTGATGTCGTCCACCTGATTGTCGGCATCACGCGCCACCCCGACCAGGCGATAATTCACCCGGCGACCCTCATCCAGCGGCGCACCGATATCGAAGGCCGCCTGTTTGTAATCATGACTGCCATAGGACAATTGCAGCTGGCGATGGCTGTCGTAGCCCGGCTTCTTGCTGGTCAGCGCCACCAGGCCGCCCGGCAGGCTGCGGCCGTAGAGTACGGAAGAGGGGCCTTTGAGGATGTCGATCCGCTCGATGAAATAAGGGTCGACCTGCAAGGTGCTGTAAGTGGCGCTGTCACCCAGCAACTTCTGACCGTCCAGATACAGGTTGTCGACCGAGCCATCTGTGATCCCGCGCATGGCCACATAGTCATAACGGCTGGTGGCACCGTACGGTGCGGTCATCAGACCAGGGGTATAACGCAAGGCCTGGGAAACGCTCTGCGCGCCCTGATCATCCATCTGCTTGCGGGTGACGACGGAAACGCTTTGCGAGGTTTCCACCAGCGGCATGCTGGTCTTGGTGGCGACGTTGCTGTGGCTGGCACGATAACCGTCGGTCTCGCCCAACGCGTTACCTAGAGAACCCTCGATATAGATAGGTTTCAACTCGATACTTGAGTTCTGATTGGCTGGAGCATCCGTGGCTGCCATGGTCGGCAGCGCGAGGGAAATTGACAGGGGTAACAGCAGCAGGGCGAAGGGGCGGGCAGGTTGCGACATGGGTAATCCGTTCCGTTTCTGGGTTGAAAGCGGAGGGAATGATATAGCGACTGATAATGATTTGCATTAAGTTTTCATGAGGGTTGTATGTTTTTTGTGCTCTGGGTGCGCTCAGAGCAGGTGACGACAGTCATCATCGGTCCAGCGTTCGATGATCACCGGCAGGGCGGTGTCGAGCTTTGCCTGGTCGATCTGGCGAAAGACCGGATTGGCCAGCCAGAACTCGATTGCATCGGAAATGGCCTCCAATTCCTCGGCATCCAGCTCATCGGTATGGGAGGGAAAGATGGCAAAAGTGAATTCGGTATTCTCGAAGCGCGGATTCATTGCCGAGACCAGTGGCTCATCGGCGGTGAACAGCGGCGAGACCCAGCATACCTGGCCAGCAATCACGGCAACGACACCCGGCCCGTGGCCGCGTAGCTGTCGGGCAACTTCGCAGCTCAGATTCACCATCCGTTCGAAGGCTGTCTGCTCATCGAGATTGCCGCTGTAGCTGCGGCGTTGAAAGCGTCGCAGGTCCCTTGCGCCGGTGTGAACGTCGATCATCTGGTCGGCGTTGGCGGCATGGGTGCTCATAATGATTTCCTCAATGGCAGGTAAAGAGAAGCGCTGTCATTCATTGTTGGTCAGGATGGTGAATCTCTCCACTTATTGACCCTTTGCTTGACCAGTTGATCCCGAAATCCATTGCGGTGACGGCACAGCGCCTATAGTTGAGGATGACAAACCAACTGGAGAGAGAACATGAACAAGCTGGAACAGCAGCACTGTGAAGCCTGCCGTGCGGATGCACCGCGGGTTACCGATCAGGAGCGGAAGTCACTGCAGCGGGAGGTTCCCGATTGGCAGGTGATTGATGTGGGTGGTGAAGATCAGCTCATGCGCGAGTTTGGCTTTCGCGATTTCGCCGCTGCGCTGGTATTCACCAATCAGGTTGCGCAGCTGGCCGAAGCAGAGAACCATCATCCAGCGTTACTGCTGGAATATGGCAAGGTGACGGTGCGCTGGTGGACCCACAAGATCGGTGGGCTGCATCGCAATGACTTCATCATGGCGGCGCGCACCGATCTGTTGAGCTGAGATGCTGCGGGAGCGAGATGGCTGGCGCAGCATCTCAGGTCATCACATGGACTGGCAATGCTCCGCTACGAAACTCTGGGTCAGCACCGGCTGGCTGGAGTCGGCGAGCACGAAATGGTAGGTCAAGGTCGCGCCCATATCCAGCAGGCGACGGAAGCGCTGGTCGGAGCAGACGCTGCTTTGCAGCTGGCTGCGCACCACCAGCGGGTCGCCCTGCATCCGGGTAGCGTATTCACTGTCCACCGTCAGGTGGTTGATGAGCTCCGTGCCTTTGGCACTGAATCCCTCATCAATGATATTGGCATTGACCTGACGCGGGGTGTCCTTGCTGCTTTGCTCCGCAACGTTTCGCAGGGTTTCTTGAAGGCGGGTATCGCGCAGCGATACGGCCTGGCTGGGCATGGCAATCAATAGGGCAGTCAAAATAATAAGATAACGCAT
>JASJKW010000235.1:0-2814 GCA_037621305.1 Pseudomonas sp. | reverse complement strand
TCTTCGCCGGTGACATACAGAGCGGGAATGTTCTCCGCCAGACGGCACAGGGTCTGCAGCAGGATGGTCGATTTACCGATCCCCGGATCGCCACCAATCAGAACCACTGAACCTGTGACCAGGCCACCGCCCAACACCCGATCCAGCTCGGACGAACCGCTGGGCTGGCGGGGCATTTCCTCGGTGGACACTTCCGCCAGTGTACGCACCTGAGCGAGTTCCCCAGCCCAGTTGGCACTGCGTGACGCCCCGCCGCTGCCGCCGACCGGGGTGGTATCAATCACAGTTTCCACCAGAGTATTCCATGCCTGGCACTCGCCACATTGCCCGGCCCACTTGGTGAAGGTGGCGCCACACTCGGTGCAGCCATAGAGTCGCTTGTTCTTCGCCATCATCAATCCATTTGAATATTTCTTCAGTCAGCCGCCACTATACTGGTCGGCGGACAACAAAGGCTATGTGCGCACCTCAGTCTTGAAGGTTCTCTGCACAGCGTTACGGAATGCGTTGAAATAAAATGTCAAACATTATCAAATAGGCGCAGCCACGACGGCATACAGGAGATTGGGAACATGAGTCTGATTCAGGAATTCAAGGCTTTTGCCATGCGCGGAAATGTCATCGACATGGCCGTGGGTATCATTATCGGTGCCGCCTTCGGCAAGGTAGTGTCATCTTTCGTTAGCAACATCATCATGCCGCCATTGGGATTGATGATCGGCGGGGTGGATTTCAGTGATCTGGCCATAGTGTTGCGCGAAGCACAGGGCGAGCTGGAAGCCGTCGCCATCGGCTATGGTGCCTTCATTCAGAGTCTGGTGGACTTCGTGATCATTGCGGCGGCCATTTTCGTCGCCATCAAGGTCATGAACAGTCTCAAACGCAAGGAAGAAGAGGCTCCCGCCGCGCCACCTGCACCCAGCAAGGAAGAAGTTCTGCTGACTGATATCCGCGATCTGCTCAAGCAACAGGCCGACAAGTAATGCGGTCATTGTTTCGGACGGGCTCTCCGTCCGAAACAATGCGCGGATACACACCACAGTGATCCTGCGCAACGGGCTGCGCTATACTGGCCGCCCTGATTCGATGACCCGGCCCGCCCATGCACGTCTGTGACACTCCCTTCGGTACCCTCCAGCTCGACCGCTATCCACCTACCCGCAACCCCACATTGCAGCCCTTTGATGCGGCCGATATGTACCTGCTGCAAACGCAGGCTGACATGCCCGCTGCTGCCGGCCCGGTGCTGGTGGTCAACGACAATTTCGGTGTGCTGGCCTGCGCGCTGGCAGTAGCCGGCCTGCCGGTGGTGAGCTGGGGTGATTCACATCTGGCTGAGCGCGCGCTGCATCTGAATGCCGGGCACAATCAGCTACCGGATAATGCAGTGGCGTTCGTCGGCAGCCAAGAGTTACCCACAGGCCCCTTCGCTCGGGTGCTGCTGCGTATCCCGAAAAGCCTCGCCCTGCTGGAAGATCAGCTCAGCCGCCTGCGCCCCTTGTTGTCCGCTGACAGCCTGGTGATTGCCGGTGCCATGCTCAAACACCTGCCGCCCAGCGCTGGCGATCTGCTGGCCCGTTACGTCGGCCCCTATCAGGCTTCCCTGGCCTGGAAGAAGGCCCGCCTGCTGACCGCCCGATTCGACAGCGCCCTGGCGCCGGCCATGCCCCAACTGACCACACATTACAGTCTGCCGGATAGCGACTGCCAACTCGCCAATCAGCCCGGTGTGTTCTCACGCGAGCGGCTGGATATCGGCACCCGGGTGATGCTGCCGTGCATTCCTCAGCGGGATGGCGCAATCCGCATCGTCGATCTGGGTTGCGGCAATGGCGCACTGGGTATTCAGGCTGCCCTGCTCAACGCCAAAGCCCAGCTGACCTTCATCGACGAGTCTTTCGCCGCTATCGCTTCTGCGCGGGAAAACTTTCTCCTTGCCTGTCCAGAGCGTGACGCCGTGTTTGTCGTCAGCGACGGCCTGCTGGAGGCCGACGCCGCCAGTGCCGATCTGGTGCTGTGCAATCCGCCATTCCACCAACAACAGGTGATCGGTGACGAAATTGCCATGCGCCTGTTCCAGCAAAGCCGCGATGCGCTGGCGCCCGGTGGCACCTTGCTGGTGGTCGGTAATCGGCATCTCGGCTACCACGTCAAACTGCGGCGTTTCTTCAATGTCGTGGAGCAGGTCGGAGGCAATGGCAAGTTTGTGGTACTGCGCTGTCAGCAAGACTGAGTTCTGTCTGGTTGTGCACACTTTCTGTGGATAACTCTGTGAACAGGCTTGTAGTAACTGCGTCTGGACCATAGAGGGACAGGCGTTGCAGGGATCAGTTCAAAAAATAGCCAATGTGGACCGATCACTCATTCACTGGCATTGCAAAGTGCCTGTAGACAGCGGGTTATGGGTCTCTCGGTATTTGTCCAGTAGAAAATCTGCGACTCGGTGCGCTTTCCCAACAACGGGCGATTGACAACCGCGGTCAGAAATGGCCTTGTGAAAGTCTTCCACACAATCTGTGGATAACTCTGTAGACAGTACTGGGAAAGGTTGCTCCAGAGCATGCCGGACCTGACGTCCGGCGTTGCGTTCATTATTTGATCAGCGGTTCGGCAGCAGAATCTGTTGGCATTTCACCAGCGGATTCGCCGTCCTCATTGTCCTGATTTCGACTGTTGATCGCTTTCAGCCGCTGTACCACCCGTTCATTGATCGAGCCTTCCGGGAAGTTACCCTCGGCATCCGGCGTGCCCGCCTCTTCACCGGCAAGCAGACTGAGCGCCTGGTCAACATTGTCCACCGGGTAGATATGGAAT
>JASJKW010000234.1:0-7761 GCA_037621305.1 Pseudomonas sp. | reverse complement strand
GGCGTCGTCGATAAAGCTCTCCTGCCACTCTCCTCGCAGTACCAGCGGATCTCTTGCCCAGCTCCAGCGCAGGCCGGTGACGATGCTTTCCACGGCGCGGCGGGTGCCGGTGCCGTCCATGCCGGCGCGGATGTAGAGGGCGCAGGGCAGGCCCTGTTTTTCTTCCAGCACCGGGTAGTAGCAGCGGTCGAAGAAGTCCTTCAGTGCACCGCTCATGTAGCCGAGATTTTCCGTGGTGCCGAGGATGATGCCGTCCGCTTGCAGCACGTCTTCCGGGGTGGCTTGCAGGGGGGCTACCCAGCGGCTGTCGACGTTTTCAATATCGGGGTTGGCGGCCCCGCGCAGCAGGGCGTCCACCAGTTTTCGGGTGTTATCCGAAGGGGCGTGGGCAACGACCAGCAGGCGTTTTTTCGACATGATTGTGCTCCTCTGGCAGGGATAAGCGGATCCGGTGGCCCAGTGTAGACGCTTGGGCCAATGATTGGCGAGATGCGCGATCCTGATATAGGTTGGTTAGGAGGCTACTTGAATTCCAACCAGATCAGAGGCCCTGCATGCTGCGGATTGTAACAACCATCAGCGCTCTTTTGGTCGGTATCGCCCTGCTGCTGATGGGGTCCGGCTTGCTCAATACCCTGGTGCCTCTGCGCGGGGCGACCGAGGGGTTTTCCGATCAAACTCTGGGCCTGCTCGGGTCCGCCTATTTTGCCGGATTCATGCTGGGCACCTGGTTGTGCCCCACGCTGATCCGTCGGATGGGGCATATCCGCGCCTTCGCTTTTTTTGCTTCGGCGACGGCGGCGAGCATCATTTTGCATGTGATCCTTGTCGACATGCTGTTCTGGATGCTGCTGCGTCTGGTCACCGGGGCAGCGCTGTTCGGTGTTTACACATCCATTGAAAGTTGGCTGAACTCCGGGGCGCCCAAGGAGCGTCGGGGGCGGGTCTTTGCGGTGTATATGGCGGTCAACCTAGGGGCGCTGGCGCTGTCCCAGCAGCTTTTGCAAATGGATAACCCGCTGGCCAATTTGATGTTCGGGATCGCGGCTTTCTTCGTCATCATCGCGATCATGCCGGTGGTGGCGACACGCTTGCCGCAGCCGGAAATCGTCGAGACCACCACGCTGTCGCTCAAGGCTCTGTGGCGCGCAGCGCCCGCGGCCTGCGCTGGTGCGATGCTGTCGGGGTTGGCCATGGGCGGCTTCTGGGGGCTGGGGGCGCTCTATGCGGGGCGCGTGGGTATGGATACCGGGCAGATCGCCAGTTTCATGTCGCTGGTGATTGTCGCCGGGGCCTTGTTTCAGTTTCCCATGGGCGTGTTGTCGGACCGCATTGATCGGCGCCTGGCGCTGGTGATCGTGGCGGCTATTGCTGCCATCGGTGGTCTGCTGATGGCCGTGCTGGGCAGTTCCAGCACCTGGCTGTTGGTGGGCGCGGCGATATTCGGGGCGGGCTCGTTTTCGGTCTATCCGACGGTGGTGGCGCACTTGATCGACCATCTGCACAAGGAGGAAGTGTTGTCTGGCAACGCTGCGCTGTTGATGCTGCAGGGCGTCGGTTCGGCCATTGGCCCCGCGTTGGCCGGTTGGCTGATGGGTATCACTTCAACCTTGATGCTGCCGCTGTATTTCGCAGTGATGTTTGCCGCCAGTGCGCTGTTCAGCCTGCTGCGCTGGCGTGATAAGCGCGACCGGATTGTCGAGGAACCGGCTCACCAGATCAGCATGGTGGGCACCTCGCCAGAGGTATTGGAAATGGTGGTGGACGAGCAGAAGCCGGACGAAACGCCGGTGGAGGAGGAGATGGAGGGTGCACCGGAGCCGGCGGAAAAGACGGCCGGTCCGGTGAGCACCGACGCGGGCGATGGGGATATCGCCCGCTGATAGCGCTTACTTGCGGTTGATCTGAAAGATCGCTGTGGTGCCGCTGACTTCGTTGCCGACAATCAGCAGCGGTTCGCCGTTGGGTGACTGCTCGGCGGAGACGAATACCAGGCCTTCGGGGCCCAGATCACCGGCCTGCTCCAGCAGTTCGGGCGACGCCTCGAGATCGACTTCCCAGTCTTCACGGGTATTCAGGTAATCCTGGAATTGCGGTGCGGTGGGGTCGGTGATGTCGAATACCATCACGCCACCCATGCGCTCCAGGCCGATAAAGGCGAAGGTCTGTTCGTCAATGCGGCCCAGCGCGATGCCCTCTGGCTCGGGGCCCTTAGCGTCGCTGCGGCTGTCGAGGGTGCCGACTTCATCGTGACCGGTGTTGAAATACAGATCGCAGGGGATATCCCGGGCGGCGCGCAGCTGGCAGTCATACTCGGTCTGGTTGGCCAGAAACTGCTCGAAGAAGTCGCCTGAATCCCATACCTGCTGGCCGTTCTCGTCCCAGATGGAGAAGGAGCGGGCGCCATAGGAATACAGTTGATCGTACATCAGCAGGTTGCCGGCAGGGTTGGCCGTGCCGCTGGCGTCGAACAGCATGGGGCTGCCGTCGGCATTCTGGCGATAGCCATTCACCCAACTGATGTTCAGCCGGCCCAGTTCAGTGTCCGCGCGGCAATCGCCGGGATCGGCGGCGGTGGCACCACAGTAGCTGAAGGTGTCGGGGTTGAGCAGAGCGCCGTCGGCCAGAGCAGCCAGTTGTGGCGGCAGGTCGTCATTGGCGCGGCGACCGAAGCCGCTGGTGTGTACCAGGTGCTTGACGCGGAATTCCTCGACGAAGCCCTTGCTGGCATCACCTGCCCAGTAGGCATCGTCATCTTCGCCCCAGGCGCGGGCGTCGCCTTCGTTGGCCGAGACGATGTAAGTCTTGCCATCGACGTTGTAGCTGCTGATGGCATCAGGGTGGTACATGCCGACCACGCCGGGCCGTGGCTCGATGCGGATCAGGCCGTCTTCCTTGTCGCTGGCGTCGATGCCGTTGCCTTCCTGGCCATAGTCCTTGAAGCCCAGGGGTAAAATGTCGGTGACGGTCGCGTTGGCGATATCCAGCTTGGCGAAGGCGTTGTTTTCCTGCAGAGAGACCCAGGCGGTGCTGCTGTCGGCGGAAACGGTGATGTATTCCGGCTCTACATCACGTGCGACGTTGGCGATGTTGTCGATGCCATAGGTCTGGGTGTTGTCGGCTGGCCCGAAGAGGCGTACGCCGGCGTCCAGCAGTTCCTGTTTTTTGTCATTGAAACTGGCGAAGCCGGCGGTGCGAACGGCGCCGAAGCGGTTGGCTTCCGCCTGGATTTCGACCACGCTGATTGAGCCTTCTGGATCGATTGAGTAATCGTCATTCGGCTCACCTTCATTGGCGACCAGCACGTATTTGCCGTCCGGTGTGAAGGTGACCATGTCGGGCAGGGCGCCGACCGGTGCGCTGTCCAGCAGCTCCAGTGTGGTGGCGTCATACAGTTCTACTGAGCCCAGGTCGGTCTTGACCGCTGCTTCAACGGCTACGGCTAGCAGGCCGTTATGCCAGGCTACACTGTTGACGGTGGCGTTGGGCGCGGCAGCAACCAGTGAGGTCATGTATTCGGGATTGGCCGGGTCGGCGGCATTGAGAACATCGACCGCGCCGGAGAGGGCATTGACCATGAAGATGCGCTGGTTGTCCGGATCATAGGCCGGGATTTCCGCGGCGCTCTGCACATACTCGCCGGTGGAGTAGCTGCCCAGTTTGCTCAGCTCAATGCTGACCGGGGCACTGCCGCCTCCGTGGTTGCGATCGCTGTTGCTATCACTGTCCAGGCAGCCAGTGAGGCTTACAGCAACGGCTGCAGCGAGTGCGGTCAAAGTCCATCTGTTCATTATCAGGTTCCCGAGAAGAAATTGGCCCCATAGTTGTACGCGCTGGTTATTGCATTCCCATGGCGTTTGGATGGCTGTTTAATGTCTCGTGGGATGGCTACACTCGCGGAATGACCAGACCAACAGCGCAGGACCTGTTACCGACGGGCTTTGACGAGTGCGTTCTACAGTTGCTTGAAGCGAACCCGCAGGGCGTGAGCGAGTTCACGATGATCAAGCATCTGGCTGCGGCTTTTCCCGACTCTGTGTTTGCGGTGCCCGGAGCGCTGCGCGATCCGCTGCAGCTGTTTCAGCTGCACTTTCTGCTGTTCCATTACCTGTATCTGTTGTCGGATGCGCTGGTCGTGTCGCATCGACAGCTGTCCATCACGGCGTTGTGCATCGCTCTGGAATCGCGGCGGGAGAGCCAGCCGGGTGTGCAGATCAATGATCCGCTGCGGACCTATTACCTGGATTGGGACCGGTGGCTGGAAACCAGTGCGGGGGATGTGGAACGGTTGCTGGACCAGTTCTGGCAGCGGCGACGGCAAGTGCCGGTAACGGAGCGGGAAGTGATGTGGGCCAGGGAGGTGTTCGGGCTGTCTGCGATGGATGATGGCGGATCGGTGAAGCGGCATTATCGTCGGCTGATGATGCAATATCATCCGGATCGTGGCGGTAGTACCGAGCAGAGCAGCGAGATCAATGAAGCTTACTTAATTCTGAATCGCTATTACAGCTTGGAGTGAAGCTGCCAATCACTCTAATGAGGCAGGTTCTATTTGCTGTGAAGTTGGCTGAAGTTGACTATAGTCAAGGACAAGATGCGTGCGACAGGATGCCGCATGCATCTGTCGCAGACGCCGCAAATGCTGGCGCTGCGGGACAATAATAATATGGAGGTCAGACCATGATCCAGAACGTCGTAGGGCTTTTCACCAATCCTGACCGGGCCTGGCGGACCATCAAGGGCGAGGAGACCGTTATCGGGCCTCTCTACCTGGTCCACGTATTAGCGCTCGCTGCCATCCCCGCTGTCTCCGCCTATATAGGCACCACCCAGATCGGCTGGACCATAGGTACTCTGGAACCGGTCAAGCTTACCCAGGCCAGCGCGTTGCAGATGACCGTTCTCACCTGGCTGGCGATGCTTGCCGGTGTAGCGATAATGGGCGCATTCATCCATTGGATGTCACGCACCTACGACTCCAACCCAACGCTGAGTGACTGCGTTGTTTTTGCAGCTTACACGGCAACTCCGTTGTTTGTGGCAGGTCTGGCCGCGCTCTATCCGAATCTGTGGCTGGCGATGACCGTCGGGACTGCTGCCATCTGCTATACAGCCTATCTGTTGTATCAGGGCATTCCGATCTTCATGGGGATTTCACAGGAGGAGGGGTTCCTGTTCTCCAGTTCGATTCTGGCGGTAGGCCTGGTAGTCCTGGTGGGCATGATGGCCACCGCAGTGATTTTCTGGGGACTGGGGATGGGACCGATTTATCTGCGTTGAGGTTTGATGGTCAGACTCCGATCGTTCCCACGCTCCCGCGTGGGAATGCCTGCCGGGACGCTCCGCGTCCCATCTCACCACCTCCGCCTTTTTACATTGCCTGCCCCCGGTTTCAGGGTAAAATGCTGGGTTTTGAGATTTCGGGTGTCAGCCATGTCCAGTCTGAGTGTCAACCAGAGCAAGTTGCAGAAGCGTCTGCGGCGTTTGACTGCCGAAGCGGTCACCGATTACAACATGATCGAGGAAGGCGACAAGATCATGGTGTGCCTGTCGGGCGGCAAGGACAGCTACACCTTGCTGGATATGCTGTTGCATCTGCAGAAGGTCGCGCCGATCAATTTTGAGCTGGTTGCGGTGAATCTGGATCAGAAGCAGCCCGGCTTTCCCGAAGAGGTGTTACCTGCCTATTTGAAGGAACTGGGCATTGCCTACCATATCCTTGAGCGGGACACGTACTCGGTGGTCATGGAGAAAGTGCCGGAGGGCAAGACCACCTGCTCGCTGTGTTCGCGTCTGCGTCGGGGCAATCTGTATACCTTCGCTGACGAAATCGGCGCGACCAAGATGGCGCTGGGGCACCACCGCGACGATATCGTCGAGACCTTCTTTCTGAACATGTTCTACGGCGGCAATCTCAAGGCCATGCCGCCAAAACTGCGTTCTGACGATGGCCGCAATGTGGTGATCCGCCCGCTGGCCTATTGCAGCGAAAAGGATATCGAAACCTACTCCCAGCTGCGCGAATTTCCGATCATTCCGTGCAACCTCTGCGGCTCCCAGGAGAACCTGCAACGTCAGGTGGTCAAGGACATGCTGCAGAGCTGGGACCGGGAAACCCCGGGCCGCGTGGAAAACATCTTCCGCTCGCTGCGCCATGTACAGCCCTCACAGCTGGCCGATGCCAAGCTGTTCGACTTTGCCAGCCTGACGATCGATACCAGCGCTGCGCCTCGTTTTGTCGATGTGATGAACCTCTGATCCGAGATGCCCATGCGCAATTATCGTTGGCTTGAAGAGTATTGCCTGAACCGCTTCGGTTCACGGGAGGCGCTGGAAGCACGGTTGCCGGTGCCGCAATCCACCGAGCATTTGCGCGCGCTGAGTGATGATCGCTATCTGTCGACCATTGCCTTGCGGGTGTTTCGTGCGGGGCTCAAGCACAGTGTGGTGGATGCGCGCTGGCCGGCCTTCGAGGAGGTGTTTTTCGGCTTCGATCCGCAGAAAGTGGTGCTGATGAGCAGCGAGCACATCGAGCGGTTGATGCAGGACACGCGGCTGATTCGTCATCTTGCCAAGCTGCGCAGTGTGCCGCGCAATGCGCAGATGGTGCTGGATCTGGGGCATGAGTACGGCAGCATGGGTAATCTGATTGCGGATTGGCCGGCTGACAATATTGTCGGCCTGTGGCGATTGCTGGCCAAGCGCGGTAATCAACTCGGTGGCCTGTCCGTGCCACGTTTTCTACGCATGGTCGGCAGGGATACTTTCGTTACCACCGACGATGTGCTGGCGGCATTGAAGGGCATGGGTGTGCTGGATCAGGCCAAGGCTACCAGCCAGCGGGATCTGGCCTTGGTGCAGGAGGCATTCAACCGTCTGGCCAGCGACAGCGGCCGTCCATTGAGCCAGTTGTCGGCCATGCTGGCTTTCACGGTGAATCATTGAGTTACAAGCGAAGTCTGAACCTGAGTCTGGAAACTTGACGTTAAGTCCTTGTCAGGGCAAGGTTGTCGGGTATTCGGGGCGAGGTTTTTGCATGCGCGCTATTTATCTGCTGTTGGTGTTGTCATTAGCTGTTCTAGGCGGGTGTGCCAGCGCGCCGCAAACCGTCACGCCGCCCATTCCGAGTACGCCACCCCCAGCCCCGACCGCCAGTGCCGCCGCCAGCTATGATGAGTTGCTGTTTCACGCCTTCAGTCTGGTGGGCACGCCGTACCGCTACGGTGGCAGTTCACCCGACACGGGTTTCGACTGCAGCGGTCTGATCAATTATGTATACCGTGAGGCCGCAGGCGTGGCTCTGCCGCGCACGACCGCTGGTTTGAGTGCTTTGCCGGGTTTGACTCCGGTGCGGTCGCTGATGCCGGGCGATCTGGTGCTGTTTTCCACGGGCGGCAAGCGCGTTGATCATGCCGGCATCTATGTCGGCGACGGCCGCTTCCTGCATGCACCGAGCACCGGTGGCCGGGTTCGGGTAGATGATCTTCAGGCCAGCTATTGGCAGCGCGCCTACGCCAGTGCGCGCCGGGTTCTGAACTGACCGCTGGCTTTGTTTTGCTTGGCTCCGAGCTTGTCTGTAGGAGACCCGATTCGGGGCGACGGCGTGCGAAGCACGCCTTCTTGTCCTGCTTACAGCGGCTGCAACCGGTCGATCAATCTGTCCTTTTCCACCAGTTCGAGAAACTCATCCCCCAGACGTTGGCTTTCGGCCATGGCGTTGCGCCAATATTTCTCGCGTCCGGCATCATCACAAACAAAACG
>JASJKW010000233.1:0-3462 GCA_037621305.1 Pseudomonas sp. | reverse complement strand
GATCCTGCGCCTGCAGTCCGGCGGTGTCCACCAGCACCAGACGCTTGTTGCTGAACTCCTCAAGCACGTCATTCAGACTGTTCTGCTCATCCACCACCCGGACCGGCACATTGAGGATACGGCCCAGGGTGCGCAACTGCTCATGGGCGCCGATGCGGTAGGTATCCATGGTCACCAATGCCACACTCTGGCTGCCATGCTTGAGCACATAGCGCGCCGCCAGCTTGCCCAGCGTAGTGGTCTTGCCGGCACCGGTCGGACCAACCAGCGCAATCACCCCGCCCTGATCAATCAGCTCCTCGCGCAAAGTGGGAATGCCCTGGGCCAGATGCGCCAGCAACAGGCGCCAGGCCTGGCGAACATCGGTCACATCGACCACCTTGGCCAACAGCTCCTTGCACAGCTCCGGGGGCAGCCCCAGATGTACCAGTCGGCGCCACAGGCTGGCCTGACGCGGCTGATGCTGATTGACCTGTCCCCAGGCCAGTCCACCCAGCTGTGATTCGAGCATGTCACGCAGCCCGGCAATTTCCGAACGCATGGCATCAAAATCATCATTGGCCACAGGAACAGGTTTGGCCGCTTCTGCGGGTGCTGTGGACGCTGCGCGCTCACTGTGCAGCCGCTCCAGCAGATCACGCGCCACCGGCGAGCCCTGCGCTGCAGCCTGGCGCATGCTGTCACCGAACAATTGACGGTTCACGCTGGGGCCATCGGAGGGGCGTTCGCCGTCCTGCAGGCTGGCGCGGGCGCTGATGATGCGTTCCTGGGTCTTCTTCAGCTCCAGGTCCAGGCCGGGCGTGGGCGGTGTCAGGCGCGGCGCCTCATAATCCAACGCAGCCGTCAGCTCGACACCACCGGCTACCCGCCGGTTGGCGATGATGGAAGCATCCGCGCCCATTTCATCGCGCACCAGTTTCATTGCCGAGCGCATGTCTGCTGCAAAAAAACGTTTGACTCTCATGGCCTGACCTCACCCCTGTGTAAATCAATTCTGTCCGACGGTGGCAACGATGGTGACCTGTTTGCTATCGGGTATTTCCTGGTAGGACAACACCTGCGCTCCGGGCGCCGCGTATCTGACAAACCTTGCCATCATGTTGCGTACCGGACCGGCGACCAGCAATATCGCCGGTTTACCCTGCATTTCCTGACGCTGCACCATGTCGGCAAGCGAGCGTTGCAGCTTCTCCGCCATACCAGGCTCCAACAAAATGCCGTCATCGTTGCCTTGACCGGCCTTCTGCAGACTCTGAAGCAATATCTGTTCCAACCTGGGTTCCAAGGTAATTACAGGCAGCTCGGACTCAAGCCCGACAATGCTTTGCACGATAGAGCGGGATAAGGCGATACGCACCGCACCGATCAAAGCGCCGGTATCTTGACTCTTGCCCGCCTGATTGGCGATGGCCTCGGCAATGGTACGAATATCCCGTACCGACACCTGCTCCTGCAGCAATCCCTGCAATACCTTGAGCAGACCGGACAGGGAAATAATCCCCGGCACCAACTCTTCAGCCAGCTTGGGCGATCCCTTGGCCAGCACCTTGAGCAGCTGCTGAACCTCCTCATGGCCGAGCAGCTCATGGGAGTGCTTGTAAAGAATCTGATTCAGGTGAGTGGCGACCACGGTACTGACATCGACCACTGTGTAGCCCAGGGATTGCGCCTGATCCTTGTGCATGGGTTCGATCCACACGGCTTCCAGGCCAAACGCCGGGTCCTTGCCCGGAATACCCTTGATCTCACCGAACACCTGACCCGGATTGATCGCCAACTCACGGTCGGCATGCACTTCTGCCTCTGCCACACCCACCCCCATCAGCGTGATGCGATAGACGTTCGGCGCCAGATCCAGGTTGTCGCGGATATGCACGGACGGCATGAGGAAACCCAGGTCCTGTGACAGCTTCTTGCGAATCCCCTTGATTCGCGCCAGCAACTGTCCGCCCTGACTACGATCGACCAAGGGGATCAGCCGGTAGCCAACTTCCAACCCAACCATGTCCACCGGAGTAACATCATCCCAGCCCAGCTCGCGGCTTTCCGGCCGCTGCAGCGCAGGCAATTGCGCCTGTTGTTGCTCAGCAGCCTGCTCCGCCTCGGCCTTGATCCGCTGTCGGTTGGCAATGAAATAAGCACCGACTGCGGCCATCGCGCCCAGACTCAGAAAGGACAGATGCGGCATACCCGGAATCAGACCCATGACGATCATGATCGCCGCTGCGATACCCAGCGCCTTGGGCGATGCGAACATCTGCCGCTTGACCTGCCCTCCCATATCCTCGGAAGTGGAGACCCGCGTTACCATGATCGCAGCAGCAGTGGACAGCAGCAGGGAAGGAATCTGCGCCACCAGGCCGTCACCTATGGTCAACAGCACATAGATTTCACCCGCCTCGGCAAAGCCCAGCCCATGCTGCGCCATACCAATGGCCAGACCGCCAATAACGTTGATGAACAGGATCAGCAGACCGGCCACCGCATCCCCACGGACGAATTTGCTGGCGCCGTCCATCGATCCATAGAAGTCCGCTTCCTGCGCCACTTCCAGGCGCCGAATCTTGGCCTCTTCCTGATCGATCAGCCCCGCGTTCAGGTCGGCATCAATTGCCATCTGCTTGCCGGGCATGGCGTCCAGCGTGAAGCGCGCACTGACCTCGGAAATACGCCCTGCCCCCTTGGTCACCACCACGAAGTTGATGATCATGAGGATGGTGAACACCACCAGACCAACCACGAAGTTGCCACCAATCACCACCTCGCCGAAGGCCTGGATGACCTTGCCGGCCGCATCACCACCTTCATGACCATTCAGCAGCACTACCCGCGTGGAGGCCACGTTCAGCGCCAACCGCAACAACGTCGCGACCAGCAGAATGGTCGGGAAAGCCGCAAAATCCAGTGGCCGCAGGGCGTAGGCACAGACCAGCAGCACGACCAGTGACAGAGCAATATTGAAGGTGAAGAACACATCCAGCAGGAACGGCGGCACCGGCAGCATCATCATGCCGAGCATGGCCAGCAGCAGAATCGGCACACCAAGGCTGCCATGGCGCAGACCTGCCAGATTGCTGCGCATGGAACTCATCACTTCACCGCGATTGACAGCCATTCCCCTGAGTCACCCCAAAACAATAAATTGACGAAAAGTGTCCGTTGACCTAGCCAAAGCAAGAACTGTTCCATAACGCCAACAAAGCCCATCATCCAGCCCGAGCAAGCTTCAAGGGCTAGAATGCCGGCGCTGTCAGTTTCGTGACCGCTCAGTTATCCGAGGCGCCGCTGCGTGGACTGCGGATCGGCGCGGCATTGTGGTGACATCAACCGGCGGGGCTATGCCTTGGTGACATCCGGGGTTAGCATGACCGACACATCCCTGCTGTTCCGGAGCCCCTATGACCACCCCAGCCGTACCGCTCTCGATTCTGGATCTCTGTCCCGTCACCCTGGATTCGACCC
>JASJKW010000232.1:0-4707 GCA_037621305.1 Pseudomonas sp. | reverse complement strand
GGCATGCAGGAAACCGAAGACCCATACGCCTTCGGCCCGCAGCTGGGCGACATGGATATCTATCTGTTCGGCGAAGGCAATCATCGGCACCTCGGGCGCTGCTTCGGCGCCCAGTCCTGGCAGGTGGACGGCATTGCCGGTGTGCGCTTCGTGGTCTGGGCGCCTAACGCGCGTCGAGTTTCCGTGGTGGGGCATTTCAACAGTTGGGATGGTCGGCGTCACCCCATGCGCCTGCATCCGAGCGGCGGCATTTGGGAGTTGTTCATTCCCCGCCTTGGGCCGGGCGAGGTCTACAAATACGAGATTCTCGGGCGCGAAGGACTGCTGCCGCTCAAGGCCGATCCGGTGGCTCAGGCTACCGAAAAACCGCCCGCAACGGGTTCGGTGGTGTCTGCCGGCGTACATTTTCAGTGGGACGACCAACAGTGGATGGCGCAGCGCGCCGACGCACAATCGCGCACCAGGCCGTTATCGATCTATGAGGTTCATGCCGGGTCCTGGCGGCACCGCAACGATGCTGATGGGGAGCCGCTGAGCTGGTTGGAACTGAGCGAACAGCTGATTCCCTATGTGCAGGAAATGGGTTTTACCCACATCGAATTGTTGCCGGTCATGGAGCATCCATTCGGTGGTTCCTGGGGCTACCAGCCGCTATCGCAATTCGCACCGACAGCACGCTATGGCACGCCGGAAGATTTTGCCGGTTTCATCAACGCCTGCCATCAGGCCGGCATCGGCGTCATTCTCGACTGGGTGCCGGGGCATTTCCCCGGGGACGCTCACGGCTTGGGCAGATTCGACGGCACGGCGCTGTATGAGTACGCACATCCCTTCGAGGGCTGGCACCCGGATTGGGATACCCATATCTACAATCTCGGGCGTACTGAGGTGCATGGCTTCATGTTGGCGTCGGCGTTGCACTGGTTGCGTGAATATCACGTTGATGGCTTACGCGTCGATGCGGTGGCGTCCATGCTGTATCGGGATTATTCGCGCAAGAGCGGCGAGTGGATTCCCAACCGGCATGGTGGGCGGGAAAATCTGGAAGCCATCGATTTTCTGCGTCACTTGAATGATGTGGTTGCCAGTGAGGTACCGGGCGCGTTGGTGATTGCTGAGGAATCCACTGCCTGGCCGGGTGTCAGTCAGCCGACGCGGGAGGGCGGTCTGGGCTTTTCCGGTAAGTGGAATATGGGCTGGATGCATGACACCCTCAGCTATATCGGCGAAGACCCGCTGAACCGGCGCTATCACCATCAGCAGATTACCTTTGGCTTGCTGTATGCCTTCACCGAGCATTTCATTCTGCCCGTCTCACATGATGAGGTGGTGCATGGTAAGGGTTCACTGCTGGGCAAGATGCCCGGTGACCGCTGGCAGCAGTTTGCCAACCTGCGTCTGTACCTGTCGTTCATGTGGAGTCATCCGGGCAAGAAACTGCTGTTCATGGGCTGCGAATTCGGCCAGTGGTGCGAATGGAACCATGATCGGCAGCTGGACTGGTATCTGCTCAACTATGACGAGCACCGTGGTACCCATGATTTGCTGCGCGAACTCAACCGGCTTTACCGCGAACACCCGGCACTGCATCAGCGGGACGATAGTGCGGATGGCTTTCAGTGGCTGATCGGTGATGACAGCAGCAACAGTGTCTACGCCTGGCTGCGGCGGGGTGATGATGGTGCCCTGGTGCTGGTGGTACACAACTTCACCCCGGTGGTGCGCAGCGACTATCGGGTCGGTGTGCCCCAATCGGGGCAGTGGCGGGTCCTGCTCAACAGCGACGCCCATGCCTTTTCCGGCTCGGGTGCAGGCAGCCATGGCGAGCTGGCGGCGGAAGAGCAAGACAGTCACGGCCAACCAAACTCCCTGCGTCTGGACTTGCCGCCATTGGCGACGTTGATCCTGGAGCCGGTAGGATCAGGGATAGATCCAGCACTCCATTTCTGATGGCTCCCATGCTTTGCGTGGGAGCCAGCGTTGCGGACGCTCCTGCCTCCGAACTTGCAGGCTGCACGGCGGTTGGGGCGGGGCGCAGAGTTTTTGATCAGCCTTCCGGTACTGTATTGGCGTTACGCATGGTCTTGGCGCGTTTTTCCAGTACCAGATACACGCACAGCGCTATGCCCAGCGGCAGCAGGAAGTAGATGGCCCGGTAGCCGATCAAGGCGGCGAGCAGGCTGCTTTTCGGCATCTGGCCTTGCAGCAGGGTGAGGAAGATCATTTCCAGTACACCGAGACCGGCAGGGATGTGCGTGATGACGCCGGCGATACTGCTGATCAGCAGGACGCCAAGCACACTGGGGTAAAAGGCTTCAGCGGGCAGCAGCATCCAGATAATCATCGCCATCAGCGACCAGTTGAACGCACCGACAGCAGCCTGTACCAAGGCCAGCTTCCAGGACGGCAGCTCAATGGTCTGATTACGGATCTGCCAGCTGCGGCGAGTGGAAAAGGCGCAAGCCAGCACATACAGGACAGCGGCGATGACCATGGCCACGCCGATCAGGCGCAGACCGCTGTTCCCAACGGCCCAGCTTTCGGGCAACTGGACCATGCCCAGCGCGAACACCGTGCCAGCCAGCCACAGATAGCCCAGCCAGTTGGTGATGATGCTCAGGCTGAACACCCGGGCGATGGTTGGTACGTCCAGTCCCAGACGGGAATACAGTCGAAAACGCAGGGCGACGCCGCCGACCAGCGCGTTCAGGTTGAGATTGAAGGCGTAGCAGACGAACACCAGCGGAATCACCTGGCGTACCGGCAGCTTGTGCCCTGTGTAATAACGGCCGAGCAAATCATAGCAGCCGTAAGTCAGATAACTGAGCAGCGCCACGCCGAAGGCAGAAGCCAATAGCCAGAGCGGATAATCACGCAGCGCCCCCGATACTTCCTGCCAGTCGATATTGCGTAGCTGGAAATACAGCAACACCGGAATGACAATGAAAAAGAACAGCGTCAGCGCGCCCTTGACCCAGCGCATGCGGCGATTGGCTGGCTTGGACTCCTGACGCTTGCTCATAGCAGCTTCTCCTGTTCCAGTGGAGTGAGCTCTTCATCCGCAGATTCTTCCTCCACCGGCAACAGGGGCTCCAGGCGCGGGGTATGGGCTGGCAGGTTGCCTGCTATAGCCGGGAAGTGCCGTAGAAAGTGGAAGCACAGAAAGGTCATTGGTGCTCGCCACCAGAACCCGCGCGTGGCTTTGGTTTCGGTGATCTCGCTGCAATGTTGGCTTGCCAGCGAATGCAGATGCTCATACAACTGCTGGTTGAGTGTCCGATCGCGAATGAACAGGTTGCCTTCCAGATTCAACGCCAGACTCAGGGGGTCGAGATTGCTGGAACCGACGGTCACCCATTCTCGGTCCATCAGCGCCACCTTGCCGTGCAGTGGTCGCTCGCAGTATTCGTGGATGATCACCCCACTGCGCAGCAGATAGCTGTACAGGAAGGTTGAGCAATTGCGTGCCCAGGGCATATCCGGTTCGCCCTGCAGAATCAGCGTGACATGCACACCACGGCGAGCGGCGTTGCGCAGCTCGCGCAACATGCGATAACCGGGGAAGAAATAGGCATTGGCGATCACCAGCCGGTAGTTGGCAGAGCGGATCGCCCGCAGATAATGATCTTCGATATCTGAGGTGTGGTGGTTGTTATCGCGGATCGCCAACATGATCCGTGCGCTTCCGGCCTGTCTAGATTGGGAGTTAGGCCCCAGGTTCAGCGGCAGGGGCCGTTCGCGGCGGGCTTGGCGGAACAGATTGAGGCTGGCATGGCGGATATCACGAACCACCGGCCCGCGTACTTCCACTGCATAATCCTGTTTGGCGCCGGGGCCGTAATCACCCAAGTGCACTGCCGTGAAGTTGATTCCGCCGACATAGGCCACGTCGCTATCCACCACCACGATCTTGCGGTGCAGACGGCGGAACAGGTTGGTGCGCATGCCGAGCAGTTTCGGCTGAGGGTCGAAGACATGCAGGTGGATACCCGCCGCGAGCATTTCCCCGAGGTACTCATCGCTCAGATCCACTGTGCCGTAGCCGTCGACAATGACTTCCACATGGGCGCCATTATTCGCCGCGCAGATCAATGCACGCTGTAGCTCCTTGCCGACCTTGTCTTCCAGCACGATGAAGGTTTCCAGGAGCACTTCCTGACGCGCCTGACGGATCTTTTCAAACACCCGTGGAAAGAACTCTTCTCCGTTGATCAGCAAATCCGCTTCATTGCCTTCACGCCAGATGGGTTTCATCAGAAACGTACCTCGACAGACAGTGGTGCATGGTCGGACAAGTGCGACCAGGGGCGCCGAATCAGGGTTTCCGGTCCATGGGTGGTCAGATTGCGGACATAGATCCGGTCCAGACACAGCAGTGGCCATTGCGCCGGGAAACTTTTCGCCGGCGATCCGTTGGCCGTGACAAATGCCTCCTTGAGTCCGCAGCGGCTCAGCCGTGGCCCGGCGCGCTGCAGCCAGTCATTGAAGTCGCCGGCGACAATCACCGGGTCGTCCGGTGGCAGCCGGTCGAGCAGGCGGCACAACAGGCGCAGCTGGCGCCGACGATGACGCTCACGCAAGCCCAGATGAACGCAGATGGCGTGCAGGTCGGCCTGCCCGGGCACATCGAGAATGGCATGCAGCAGGCCGCGCTCCTCGGTGCCGCTGATCGATACATCCAGATTCTCGTAATGCAGTATCGGAAAT
>JASJKW010000231.1:0-5682 GCA_037621305.1 Pseudomonas sp. | reverse complement strand
GTTGTTGCCATCGCTGCAGGCTCCTAACAAGAACGCTGCAGCTACAGCGGGCAATAGGTGGGACAGGCGACGCATAAGAACTCCGAGACATTGGCCGTTTTATGAACGAACAGTATCACAGCAGCAAGATATTTGGATTATCGACATTTAGCTATAGACTGGGTAAAAGTGATTTGGGTGAGCAGTTTCCAGTATCCGGGTGCTTGGTGTGAATGGCCGGAATAGATCTGCGACGGAAACAATGCGGGCGGGTTTTCGAGATGATCAATGACGACAGGATGCCATCTTCAAACAAAAGGCTGGGATGGTGCGACAGCGATCACGCTGGTTGTAGTGGAACCTATGATGAGCGGTATTTTGGGTGTTGGACCTAAGTTGTGATCATGGATATACGTTAAAGCTGTTGCTTTGCCGTCATATGCACTCCTCACCTATCTCACGTGAACTTAGTGGGCCATAGTTCGCTTACACCAACCAAAAAATATTGACATATTTTGTGTCAATATGTAAACCTGTCACTGTAGTAGATTGATCGGCCACCGCTTACGGAGATACCCCATGTACCAAGCCGACTACCAACTCATCGGCAGCGAGATGAGTTTCTTTACACGCAAGCTGGAAGCCCAACTGCGGTGCCAGCAGATACCGTGGCGCTGCCTGTTCAAGACAGAAGAGCGCAAGGCTGAGCTGGAAGCAAAGGCCGGCACCCACTTTATCCCCCTGCTGATGACGCCTGATAAATGGCTCATCCACGACACTATCGCCATTGGCCCGATGCTTAGCGAGCGCTTCCGGGAGCGCGCGGTCGTACCTGAAACGCCGCTACAACGCGCCTGCTGTTACATTCTGGAAGACGCCTTCAATCACTGGCTGGGCCGCGTCTGCGTGCATTCCCGTTGGTGCTACCCGGACAACGTTGCCTGGGTTGGCCCCCGGTTCGGCGCCAATATGATGCTGGACCGCTCCATCGATGAGCCTTTCTCAGAGGCGGAACTGGAACAGCTGGCCCCTATTGGAGCGATGATGTACGAAGGATTCGGTAAAGGCGTGTGCGAAGTTAATGGCGCAGGACCAGACCAGGCCGCTGCCGTACAAGGTGACTTCAGGAACATGCTGGACGCCCTGGCAGCGCACTTTGCCGACAACGATTTCCTGCTGGGCGAGCGGCCCTGCCTGGCGGATTTCGCCCTGGCCGGTGCCAGCAAGGCCCACTTTATATGCGACCCAGAGCCGAAAAGCTGGCTGGGGGAACACAGTGACATGCTGCATAAATATACCGAACGCTTTTTCAATGACTGGCAGGGTGAACTCGCCCTCTGGCCTGCGAACGACCGGGTACCTGATAGCCTGCAGATCGTGCTGGACTACCTGCAAGGCAGCTACTACCAGTCGGCGCCAGCCAATATTGCCGCCGGCCTTGCCGGTGAGAAATATTACGCGTTCGACTACGGCTTCGGTACCACCCGGGCGCGCACCCAGAAACGCCTGAACCTGGCGAGACTGCATGTACAGCACGAACTGCAGCGACTGGGGGCAGGCGAAAATGCCGACGTCCAGGAACTGTTCGCCACGCGCGGCATCCTTGAGTACTACTTCGGCTGCTTGCCTTAGCTAACCCGGTGCGAGTCGCACCCACAACAAGAGATTCCCATGTCTACTCGCGCAAAACTCTGGCTGCTTCCCGCTCTGCTCTATACGGTTTTCGTCTTCTGGTACACTGACTTTGGTGGCCCATTGAGCAATGAAGAAGTTGATGAATTCATCGAGGTGATGACTAACAACGGTATCGCCCCCGAACGAGTGGATTACTACGCCCAATTCCTGCGCAATGACAGCGGTCGCCAGTTTTTGATGGTCAACAATCTCGACATGAATGACAATCCTCCCGTTGTGAAAGGCGCTCCGGCCAATGCCGACGCTGATACCCTCCTGGGCCTGTACATGGAACACATGATCCCGGCATTGCTCAAACGCGCCTGCCACCCCGTCCTCATGGGACCTGCTGTGTACTCGGCGATCGATATTACCGGTATTGAGAATGGACAGGAGTGGACAGACGCGGCCGTGTTCCGCTACCGCAGTCGGCGTTCATTTATGGAGATCATCAGCAACCCCGCAATACTCGGCCCGCATGACTTCAAACTCGCAGCACTGGACAAGACCATTGCCTATCCAATGGAAACCGACCTGTATCTGGGCGACCCGAGGCTACTGCTAGCTTTGATATTGTTGGCCTTGACCGCACTGATTGATAGCTGGATGATTTCGAGAAATGGGGTGCAGCGAGTACCTTCAAAATAGTAATCGTCCGCCAGTGATGCGTGTAAAACCAAGGAGAATAAAAATGATCAAGATATATGGCGTACACGGCTCTCCGCTCGTTCGCAAAGTCCTTGCAGCACTGAACTTCACCAACATTCCCTACGAAATAGTCGCGCAGATTCCGTTCTCCGGCGACAAGGACGACCTCAAAATCAACGCACTGTGGCTCGGCTAATGCCGGCATTGGAAAAGGCAGCACATCGTCTGAATGATATTCACGCGCCATACCGAGTGTACAAGTCGGACATCTCCTACTTCAGCGGCAAACTGGAAGCCTACCTGCGCTACAAGGCAATTCCGCACAGCACAATTGATGCCAATATGAAAAACATGCGTGCTGTGGCGGAAAACACCGGCTACAAAAAAATGCCCGCCGTGCACACAGCCGATGACAAATGGCTATTTGATACCACACCCATGTTGCAATGGTTCGAACAGCGCTACCGGCAGGCACCGATACTGCCGAAGGATCCCGCCCTGCGGTTTGTTGCCCTGTTACTCGAAGACTATGGCGATGAGTGGTTGTGGCGTCCGGCCATGTGGTGGCGCTGGCAACCCCGCGCCTCCCGTTGGGCGCTGGGCTGGCGCATCGCATCGGAGATGGCGCACCCAGGGCTAGGCAGACCACTAGGCTTCCTGTTCGGTCGCCGCCAGTTAAAGGAATGGTTGTGGGACGATGGCGTGACCCCCGAAAATGAAGGTGATGTGCGTGACATGCTCTTCCGGGAGCTAGAGTTTCTAGAGCCTGTGCTAGCTGATCAGCCCTACTTGCTGGGGAGCCATCCGTCGGCGGCAGATTTCGGTTACTTCGGTCCGATGTTCCGTCACTTCGGCAATGACCCCGAGTCTGGCGAAGTGGTGCGCAGGCGCGGTCCGAATACCTACGAGTGGATGGCACGCCTGTGGAATGCCAAAATAAACAAGCTGCCAGCGGAGCAACACTGGGTTTGGCCACAGAGTGAGCACTGGGCCCCTCTTCTAGAGCGCATCGCGAGGGACTACCTGCCCTATCTCCACCAGAATGCCGTGACGTTTCGCAACAACCAACAACGCTTTGATTACATTGGTAAGACCTTCACTTTCAAGGGCACCAAAGTCACCAACTATCGCGTGCACTGCCGCCAGGTGTTGCAGCAGGAATTTAATGCTCTCAATAAACACGACCAACACCGTGTCGACCAACTGTTTGAGCCCAGCGGTGGACTGGAGCACCTGCATATCAATGGCACTATCGATTCCGGCATGGCCGACCATTTCGCACTGCCGCGTGATCCCGCATCAACACACGGCAACCGGCCCGGCTTCATGAAAAGCCTTATTGGCCAACCCAGAAACTGAAACGGCGTCCAGCACTTCAATCTGCGGCGCGGCAGCCACCATGCTGGCCAAGACTTTTGGCTTCCCGGAAATGTTCGCTCTTGCTATGCCGGGGTTCCAATAGACATTACCATCGCAGTCTTTCATCAGGTAGAACATTGAACCGATCACCGAGGGATCTTCGCACCGGTGATATACCTTAAAGGTGGGCACGGCCCTACCCCCTCAACGCGGCCAGAACGCGGCCAGAACGCGGCATCCCAATCAACTACATGGACAGATTTGAGCAACTTGCCAGGCGGCTGCCGGCGCAGCACATAGGTACTGGAGTCTGCATCAATCTTGAAGGTGAGGTTCGACTGGCCACCGGGAAATTTACTGGCACTCAGTGGCCCGCTGAAGCCCGGTGCACTGGTCTCCAGGTAGACGGCCAATGCAGCTTCATCCAGTGTAGTTACACATGACATTACGAGTCCCCACTATTTAAAAATGCATATCGCTTGCCTCTGGGCTGAGGCACTTTATGCTCTTCAGGGAGGGTGCAAATCCTGTCCATATGGGTGGTGCTGCCATCGGCGTACTCCCACACCAGTTGCTCACCCTTCATATAGCGTTTCACGACCACCGGCCCCCAACCAAAGGCGTGAAAGTTGAGAACGCCGTCATCCCAGATCATGGAGGCAGAGGTGCGCATGCAATACTCGTTGTCGCCGATGGTGAACAGCACCGAACCCTCGGTATCATCAGTATTAAGGCCCGTCGTACTATTGGGGCCATAGTCGTGAATAATTCCACTGGAAGTTACTACGACACGGCTACCGCACTGTTCCACCCGCTCCATGTGCCCCACGTGGCCGCCCTTTACGCCCAACCAAAGGCCCCGGATATCGTCCGCGCCACCAGGCAAGGGCTCCGTGCACTGGGCCAGTATCGGCAGTGGGTAATGTGCATAGCCACATCCCGGAGTGTTGCCCTTGGGGATATCTGCGGCCATCTTGTCGCTGCCATCGAGTTTGGGCAGTTCACAGTAGTTGATAGTGCTGCCATCACCGGCAAGCGTCGCAGAGTCAGTCGTGAGCGGCGGTCGGGAAGAGAGGAATCCCAGCCAGAACAAAAATAGGAACAAACAAAGCGGCACCAGCAAAGCGGCGGCAAGCAGTTTTTTTAACATTCTAAATCCTGATTGGGGAACAGAGCGCGCTCAAACTATTAAAACATGACCCGTCTGTCACAGTAATACAACCGAACTTAGCCCCGCCCTGTGTGCACGCACTGCTCGGGCTGGCCGCGAAGCAACAGCACCACGTCACCATCGGGCGCGCCCTCAGTGTCATCGGCCTGCAGGTAGTTTGGATTAAAAGAGTACTGGAGCAAACTCTCAAATCGTTCGTCGGGTGTGCGTTTGGCTTTCATGATTCATGGCTCCGCTTATTCTGTCTTTGAATTGCTTTTGTTACCAGCACGTACTATCGATACAGGTGTAAATTCGACTTGCTATCTAGCTTATACCGTTATATTGTCTGCCAATTAATTATGGCATAGTATATGACAATAAAATACAAGATTGCTCTAAGCGTAATATTCCTCATCGGAGAATAATAATGATCAGAACAAAACCGCTCGCATACGCACTCACCCTCGCGCTCTACAGCACGGACGGACTCGCTCAGGCACCCATGCTGGAAGAAGTTGTCGTAACCGCAACCAAAAGGGCCGAGAACCTGCAGGATATCCCGATCACGGTAACGGCTATCTCTGCGAGTACGATTCAGGAAGCCGGCATCCAAGATATCAGCGATGTCGCGGCATTGGTGCCAGCGCTGACCGTCAGCTCAAACCTAAGCCCCTTTGCTACTGCCCTGCGCATTCGTGGTTTTGGCACCTCGCAAAATGACCCCGCACTGGAAGCCTCGGTGGCATTTATCCTAGATGGGGTTTATATGGGCAGTTCCGGCCTGGGTATGTCAGAGCTTACCGACATTGAGCGCATTGAGGTATTGCAGGGGCCGCAGGGTACGCTGTATGGCAAGAACAGCAACGCAG
>JASJKW010000230.1:0-11373 GCA_037621305.1 Pseudomonas sp. | reverse complement strand
GATGGTGTCGATAAAGGTGCCGAGCATGGCCACGGTACCCTGGCGGATCGGGTTGTTGGTTTTGGCTGTGGCGTGCGCGATCGGCGCGCTGCCCAGTCCGGCCTCGTTGGAGAAAACGCCTCGGGCGACACCAAAACGAATGGCCGCCCAGACGGTGGCACCGGCAAAGCCACCTGCTGCCGAAGTGGGGTTGAATGCATGGTGCAGGATCAGGCCGAACGCAGCGGGTACTTCCGCGGCGTTGATGATCAGGATGATCAGCCCGCCACCGACATAGAAAATCGCCATCAGCGGAACCAGCTTGCCGGCGACTTCACCAATGCGCTTGATGCCGCCGATCAGCACCAGCGCGACCAGCACGCCAATCACCAGGCCGGTGACCACCGGATTGATGTTGAAGGTGCTTTGCATGGCGTCGGCAACTGAGTTGGACTGGATGGTATTGCCGATGCCAAAGCCGGCAAGCATGCCGAAGATGGCGAACAACACGCCGAGCCATTTCCAGTTCTTGCCCAGGCCGTTGCGGATGTAGTACATCGGGCCGCCAACGTAGTTGCCGAAGGCGTCTTTCTCACGAAAATGCACGGCCAGTACGGCTTCGCTGAATTTGGTTGCCATGCCGATCAATGCGATCAGCCACATCCAGAACAATGCGCCGGGTCCGCCGAAGAAGATGGCCGTGGCGACACCGGCGATGTTACCTGTACCAACGGTGGCGGAAAGTGCGGTCATCAGGGCATTGAAGGGGCTGAGGTCGCCGTCTTCATCCGTTTTCTTGCGGCCGCGCCAGAGCATGCCGAAACCGTAGATAAGCTTGCGCTGGGGAATGAGTCGCAACCCCAATGCCAGGTAGATCCCCGTGCCAGCAAGTAGCGCCAGCATGAAAGGCCCCCATACCCAGCCATTTATGGTACTGATGAAATCGATCAAATTATCCATTTTGTTCTCCACACCTGTGGGTTGGTTTTTGTTTTCAGCTCCCTTGTATTGCAAACTGTGAGCTGCAGCAAGGAAAAAGAACAGGAAGGCTGCCGGACTCCCCAAATTATGTATACTTGCGGTAATTTGACGCCAGAAATTCGTCATTGGCGCAAGGATACGATGTTCGCGCCGGACTGGTTCCCCGGAGAGATGGCATGTCCCAGGATTACAAGGTAGTTTCCATTGCCTCGGTTGCATCTGGCAAAGTGCGGGCTGATGCCGAGCGGTCCGCGCACTTGCCGGCCCCCCTCGCCGCGGTGCGGGATCGTACGCTGACCTATTTGCGAGTAGGGTTGAGCGAGCTGTTTGATAACGCTGACGATACTCTGTTTGAAAAAGCAGATCGTGCCGGCAGCAATGCTGATCAGAGCCTGTTATTCGATGCCATGCGTTTGCTGCGACTGAAGCGTCACGTTATCGAAAAAGCCTGCTGCGACGGTTTGGATAATGAATTTTCCGCGTTGCAGAACGGCCGACCGGCCGTCCCCCACAACACTACCTCCTTCAATCTGGATACGCTGAGTCTGGTTCAGCCCGATGAGCTGGAACAGACCGTTGCGCTCAACGGCATGGTGGGTCGGGTCAATGCGCGCAACCAGCTGGGTCTGTCTCATTTGACTCTGCGCCTGCGCAGTCTGGTTGGCGGTACGGTGAGCGATGCGGACAACCCGCTGGCACCGGATTGCCTGGTTCAGCTCTTTTCAGATAGCTGCGTACCCCTTGATCTTGATATCAAGGTGCGTCTGATCATCTTCAAGATGTTCGAGCGCCACGTCTTCAATTCAATCGATTCACTGTACGCTGACGCCAATGACTTGTTGAAGAACGCAGGCGTGCTACCGGACCTGAAGCAGGACGGTCTGCCGGCACGACCGCAAAGCCCGACGGCTGCGAGCCGGGAGCGGCAGAGTGGCGCTGCCGCCACACCGCAGGAGTCCGACGCGCAGGTATTGTCGTTGTTCGGTGAGCTGATCAGTAGTTGGCGCCATGCCAGCGGTGATATCGCACTCAGTGCTCTCGGCGCGCCATCGGCGCCGCCGGTACCCCGTGATGAACTGCTCAGCATGTTGAGCAGTTTTGCTGGCGTTCAGGACGCCAGCCAGGGGGTGTCGCTCAAGGATTTGCGCGGGCACATCAATCGGCAGCTGGGGGAACAGCTCAGGCAGACCGGCGAAGTGCGCAAACTTGATCGCGTGGACGATGACGTCATCAGTCTGGTCTCGATGTTGTTTGATTTCGTGCTGGACGATGCTCATTTGCCGGTCGCATTGAAAGCCTTGATCGGTCGCATGCAACTGCCAATCCTGCGTGTTGCCATTGCCGACAAGAGTTTGTTCAATCGGTCCTCTCATCCAGCTCGACGCCTGCTCAACGAGCTGGCCCGGGCAACCATGGGCTGGAGCGATCACGACGACCTGCAGCGCGACCAGTTGCACACCTTGCTCGAGCGCATGGTTGAGCGGATGCATGGCGAGCAGATGGCGGACGCGGCGTTTTTTGAGCAGATGCACGAAGAACTCGCCGGTTTCGTTCACATCGAACAACGTCGGGCTGAGCGTCTTGAGCAGCGCACGCGGGATGCCGAAGAAGGGCGCGCACGAGTCGAAGCGGCGCGAAGCCAGTCTGCGCAGGCACTGAATACTTTACTGCTGGGTCGAACCTTACCGGTATTTGTTGTGGACCTGCTGCGTGAAACCTGGAGTCAGGTACTGCAGATGGTCTGTCTGCGCGAAGGGGCAAGCTCCACCGCCTGGCGTAACGCGGTCACGGTAGCCGAGCGACTGGTACAAAGTGTCGAGCGTCCCCTGCAAGGAGCCGCAGACCAGCGTATGTCATTGAATGACAGTGTCTGCCGGGCATTGTGTAAAGGCTTGCGTCTGATCGGTGAGGAGAACCCCGAGGACTCGCCCAAAGTAGCTCAGCTGCGGAATCTGCAGCGGGCGGCTTTGCAGGATGCAGCCCCGTCCGAGCAGCCATCGTCCCTTCAAGAGCGCGCAGCGTTGGATATGGGACATGGCAGCCTTCAGGGGCGTGACGACATCGCTGAGCCTGAATCACAGTACCGGGTGCATGCGGAGGCGCTGGAAAGCGACGGCATACCGGTTCTGACCGAGATGGTGCTGGTTGACGCCCCCATCATGCCCGCCGGCGATGTTGTCGCGGAAGCCGAGCTGATCGAGGACCTGCCCAGCGTCGCGGCAGCCAGCTGGGTGGAAAGTCTGAATGCCGGCAGCTGGTTCGAATTGTCCGGGATAGGTGACAAGCCCATGCAGCGTTGCAAGCTGGCGGCGATCATCAGTTTCAGTGGCAAATACATCTTCGTGAACCGCACGGGCATGAAAGTCGCCGAGTTTACTCGTGCTGCGTTGACCAGCCATTACGAGCAGGGTCTGGTTCAGCTGGTGGCCGATGATCAGCTGTTTGATCGGGCGCTGGAGTCGGTCATCGGTAACCTGCGCCAGTTGCGCTCGACCAGAGACTGAGAGCTGGTTAGGCGCACACGGCTTGCGATGCAACCTCGGCAGACCCTAACATGGCCGTTTTGCTGTCAGGGTAGGCTTCATGCAGATTGACGCAGCCAGTGGTTGGCTCAACGGAATACACCTTTGCCCGTCGGCGCATTTCAATGCCCGCCCCGACGGCGCCGATATTTCCCTGTTGGTTATTCACAATATCAGCCTGCCGCCAGGCCAGTTCGGTACCGGCTGTGTGCACGAGTTCTTCTCCGGAACGCTCGATAGCCAGGCACACCCTTATTTCGCCGAGATTGCCGATTTGCGGGTATCCGCACATTTTCTTATCGAGCGCGGTGGCCGTGTTACCCAGTTCGTTTCCTGTTTGGAGCGCGCCTGGCACGCGGGTCAGTCCTGCTTCGAAGGACGTGATAACTGCAACGACTATTCTCTCGGCATCGAACTGGAGGGGACCGACGAGCAGCCCTTTACCGATCTGCAGTATGCCAGTCTGGTTACGCTTACCCGCGCGTTGCAACAGGCCTTTCCGCGGATCAGTCGCAGCCGGATCACCGGGCATGAGCATATTGCGCCGGGGCGCAAGACCGATCCGGGTCCCTGTTTCGACTGGCCGCGTTATCTTGATCAATTGACCGACATTGCACTTATGGATGGGGAGCTGTAAATGAAATTTCTGGTATTGCTGCTGGTGGCGCTGATTCTGCTCTGGACGCCTTGGCGCACCGGTTATCCGCGGGATTTCCTCACCTTATGGGTAGAACGTACAGGACGGCTGGGGCGTGAGTGGGTGGCGCTGATCGCCGTACTGCTGTTGCTTCTGCCGTTTGGCTTGCTCCTCTGGTGGCTGGAAGGTATCGCCTACGGGTTGTTTACCCTGTTGTTGCATGTCGGTGTGCTGCTGTTGTGTGTTGGGCGTCAGGATCCACTGGGACGTATGACGGATGACTTCATGGCTGCTTGGCAGCGTGATGATCTGGCAGCGGCAGGATTGGTTGCCGAACAGCAACTGGATGTATCGGCGGAACAGGCTGATGAGTTGCCGGCGCTGGTCCGGGGCAGGGTGGTTGCAGCCAGTCTGCAGGATTATTTCGCTCCGGCATTCTGGTATCTGTTGCTTGGGCCTCTGGGCGCACTTGCCTGGCGACTGCTGTTGCTGCTGAGTCAGCGCAGTCCGCTGACAGCTGCGCGTCCCGCCGCCATGCTGGCTCATGCACTGGAGTGGATACCCGCCCGCTTGTTGAGCTTGAGTTTCGCTCTGGTAGGCCAGTTTGACAGTACGCTGCGTACCTTGCGCAGTCTGGCGACCGACTGGGATCTGCCAGGCAGCGAGCTGGTTGCTCGGTGCGCCCGGGCAGCTCTGCCTGAGACGGTACCTGAACCGATGCTGGTACCAGAGTCGAACAATATACTCACCGACACCCGGCAGCTGATTATCCGCGCGATTCTGACCTGGGCGGTAGTAGTGGCCTTTTTGTCCATGCTGGGCTGAAATTCTTAAAGAAGTCTCCTGTCAGGCCGATAGAGCAACGATGAAGCCGCTGTCTGGGATTGGATGGTGGCGATAATAACAATTGTGATTCGGCTCCGTGGTGCAGCACGGGATTGGACAAGGAGATGCATGTGAACACTCTGTTGGCACCCGCCATGGCGTTGATGAACAGACTTGGCTACGCCATGAAATTCTGTCTGATCAGTGCGCTGTGTTTCATCCCTTTGATCGTGGTTGGTGGCATGCTGGTGAGCCAGGCGTGGGATCGGGTTCAGGTCTCCCGTCATGCGCTGGATTCCATGCAGCTGATGGAGCAGGTCTCCAAGCTGCTGATTGATGCCGAAACCCTGCGCGGTCTCGACATCCTTGCGTTCCATCTGGGGGCGGGCGAACTGGGTCCGGTACTCGATCAGCGTAGCAGCGACGTTATCCAACGTCTTGTGACGGGGCTGGAAAGCCTGCCGCTGGACCCGGTCGACCCGAGCGCGGCAGAGCTTATTGCCAAGCGTGACGAGTTGATCAAGGAATACCAGGAAATCAGCGGCGCCTCACTACGCAATCGCGGGCAGATGTCCACTCAGGCTCATGTGGGCATCGTTACGCTGCTGAACTTCAGTGCTGCGTACAGCGGTCTACCTCATGATTATGATCGCAATTTTCGGTATTTGACCGATCTATTGGTTAACCACGCCCCGCAGATTACATCTACCATTGGAGTCGGCCGCGCCGCAGGTGCCTATACTATAGATCTAGGCTATCTGAATTCCGACGCTGGTAATGATATGGACAAGCTGCTGGATGAGATTGAACGTCTGGCGGACCGTTACACACAGGCACAATCTTTCCTGCAACAGCCTGAACTGCAGTCGCTGCGGGCTTCGGCGGCAGCCAGTAACGAGTCTTTGGATACAGTATTGCGGATTTTCGAAGACGAAATCATTCTCGCAGCCACTTACGACGATACCTGGGATGGTTATTTCCAGCGGATCAGTGCCGAGATGGCCCACACGCATTCGTTCAGCGGAGAGATACTGCAGTTTCTCAAGCAGGGTCTGGCCGACCGCTTGAGCGAAGGAAATCGCGCGATGCTGACCTTGGTGGTGGGGCTGGCTGTTATTCTGGTGCTGATAGTCTGGCTGTATCTTGGGTTCTACATGGCTACCCGACGTACCATCCAAACCCTTTCCGATACCATGGCGAAGGTGGCAGTGGGTGACATGACCGCGCGGGTCGCAAGCACCAGCCGTGATGAGCTGGGCAAACTGGCGGGCGAGTTCAATGGCAGCATCGAACGAATCCAGGGGCTTATCCAGCATGTCAGCAAAACCTCGGGCCTGGTCAGCGACCAATCGCAACAGGTAGTCGATATCTCCAGTGAGAGCAGTCATGCAGTGGAGAGCCAGCGCACGCAGATCGAGCAGGTCGCCACGGCCATGAACGAAATGTCAGCGACTTCCCAGGAGGTGGCTCGCAGTGCGGCCTTGGCGGTAACCAATGCCGAGCAGGTCAACCATGAGACCATCAACGGTCGACGCATGGTCGAGGCATCGGTGGATGGTATCGAGAAGCTGGCCATGGAAATCGAGAATTCGGTGAAGGTCATCAATAATCTGGCTGATGACAGCGCGTCCATCAGCCGGGTGCTGGATGTCATCAAGGGCGTGGCCGAACAGACCAACCTGCTGGCACTCAATGCGGCCATCGAAGCCGCCCGAGCAGGTGAACAGGGGCGCGGTTTCGCGGTGGTGGCCGATGAGGTGCGGACTCTGGCGCAACGTACCCAGCAGTCCACCCAGGAGATCGAGCAGATGATCGATCGTCTGCAGGGTGGGGTTGGCGCTGCGGTAAAGGCGATGGGCCAGAGTCACAGCATGACGGGTGAAGCTGTGGATTCTTCCATCAAGGTGCAATCAGCGCTGGATAATATTCTGCGGGCGGTTACCCAGATTGTTGATCAGAGTCAGCAGATAGCCACGGCTGCCGAGGAGCAGACGGCAGTGAGTCATGATATCGATCAGAACATAGTGCAGATCAACCATTCCGGCGAGCGCACAGCTGATGGTGCACGGCGTGCAGAAGAAGCCAGTGCACGGATGGGCAAACTGGTGGGCGAGCTGCAACAGGTCATCAGTTCTTTCCGCATCTGATCACGTGGAGCCAGCAGGCATTCCCACGCGGAGCGTGGGAATGCTCAGATATGGCGTCAGCCCCCGGTCTTGGATGGCCTGTCTGGGTTCTATGGTGCCGGTTTGGGTTTCGGCTGCCAGAGTACTTCAGGCGTGTTTTCCAGGCGGGCAATGCTGCGTGCCACGACAAACAGCAGATCGGAGAGCCGGTTCAGATAAGCCTGAGCCTGTGGGTTTACAGCCTCCTGGTCGGCCAGTGTCAGATAACGACGTTCGGCACGGCGGCAGATGCTTCGGGCCAGATGAGCCTGAGCGATCAAAGGGGAGCCGCCGGGCAGGATGAACTCCTTCAAGGGCGGCACCTGCGCGTTGAACAGGTCGATCTGCTCTTCCAGTTCGGCAATGTCTGCGCTGTCGATGATATTGACGCCGGGGATCGCCAGTTCGCCGCCGACATCGAATAGCCGGTGCTGCACCGGCGCCAGGGCTGTCTGTACCGGCTGCAGTGCGTCACTGAGCAGCCCGGCGAGCAACACGCCTAGGCAACTGTTCAGTTCATCCACATCTCCCATGGCCTCAATGCGCGGGCTGTCCTTGGGTACGCGGCTGCCATCGGCCAGGCCAGTGGTGCCGGCATCGCCGGTACGGGTATAGAGTTTGCTCAAACGGTAGCCCATGCTGTTCTCCTGTAAATAGGGGAGCAGCCTAGCCCATCTGTCAGCCTCAATCCATAAGCCTTTGGCGTTCTGACACGCTAGTCCTGTGGCAGGCCGAGCGCGGCGAGGTGGTGCTGCAGTTGTCGGTGCAGTTCATCCAGTCCCGGCGTGAGGAGACCGGCTTGGCGGGCGGTGCGACAGGCATGGCCGAGGATGAAATCGATTTCGGTGCGCCGCCGGGCATGCACGTCCTGGCGCATGGATGAACTGTTGCTGGCGGTGGCCTTGATTACCGCTGTAACCCGTTGCGTCAGTTCGGGCAGTGACAGGACGACACCCTGACTGGTGAGCAATGCCTGCAGTTCAGTCAGCAGCGGATTGAACATCGCCCCGGCGTGCTCGAGCACCTGCCCGTTGGGGCAATCATGCAAGGCGGTGACCGGATTGATGGCGCAATTGATCGCCAGTTTTATCCAGAGCACCGACAGGATGTCCTGCTCCCAGCGCCAGTCGATGTCGGCTCGAGTCAGCAGGCTCAGCCAGTCAGGCGCGTAACGCTGTTGCGGATCGCCCAGCAGCGTCTGCCCGATACCGGCCCAGACGACCTGATTGGCGGTGCGCTTCCAGGCTCCGTCGGTAACACTGGCATAGAGCACGCGTTGGGCAGGGAAGCGTCTGCGGGCAGCCTGTTGGCTGCCCAGGCCGTTTTGCAGCAGAATCAGTTCGCTGCCGGCGTGCAGTCGCGGCGCTACGCTTTCCAAAGCCTCGGCCACGGCCCAGGCTTTGGTGGTGACGATCAATCTGTGGATCGGCTCCTGGCTGCTGTCGGCCAGCTCGGCGGCTACTCTGACCGTCTGGAGGGCCCCCTGTCGTTCGAGCAGCAGAGCATTTTCGCGGCTCTGCCATTCCTGCAGTGCCTTGGGCGTGCGCAGAATCAATCGGCAGTCGATGCCGGCGAGGGAGCAGCGGCTGGCCCATAACAGGCCCAGACTGCCCGCGCCGAGTATATGCAGTACCTCAGACACGTTGTGGCATCCGCACTTCGGTGATCAGGTTGGTGGCATAGGCCTGGCTCAGGTGCTGTTCGACCTGCTGTAACATGCTGTCGGCAGAGACGACAGCATCCTCTTTCTCTACTCTGCTCAGCGACATGCCGGCGCGCACTGAAAGGTAGCCTTCGCTGGTCTTGAATGCCTTGAGGTTCAACCCGTCATGCAGCCGCCGAAAACTGTTGGGTTTGCAGTCATGGAGATTGTCCCCCACGGTGCAGATGGCGAAGATGTTACTGCCGATGCGCGCGATTACATCCATGGGGCGGACCAGCTGTTGCAGTCGGCGGGCGATACCCCTGAGCAGCTCCTGCTGCACGGTTTCGCCGAAACGGCTGCCTACCTCATCGAAATTCTGAATGCCGAGCACCAGCAGCGAACAGAATCCGCCGCGCGACTCCACTCGCTGCAAAGCGTCCTCCAGACGTTGCTGCAGGTAGCGACGATTACCGAGGGCCGTCAGGCTGTCGACCAGATTATGCTCTTCGAGCTGTGCGTTGTTGCTGGCCAGCAGGCGATTCTCTTCCATCAGACGATTGATCAGCTGACTGATGCGGTCTGCTGCGTAGATGCGCGGCAGCAGTTGTTCGTTCATGGCAGACTTGCTGATGAAATCATCCACGCCCCGATCGAAGGCCTCGCCGAGCACGTTGTCACCTTCCCGGGCAGTCAACAGCATGACGTAGGTGTAATGGTCCGTCTGTTCATCACGCTGGCGGATGCGTGTAGTCAGTTGCAGCCCGTCCATTTCCGGCATCAACCAATCGGCAACCATGACGCTGGCGGCGCGTTCCTCGTGCATGGCCAATGCAGCCATGGCCGAGCTGGCAAAGCGGATATCCGTGTAACCCGCCTGGGACAATGTATGGCCTATGACGGCACTGCTGAACTTGGTATCGTCCACCACCATTATGCTGAGTTGGGGGTTGGGCATGTCTGAGCTCCCTGCTGCATGTTTTAGGACTGATGTCGGTATAATGCCACGTCATCAGCCCGATGTTTTGCCACACCGTTCACAAATCTCATATTTAATCGAGGTCAAGCCATGCCGTCTTTTGATGTGGTGTCCGAACTGGACAAGCATGAAGTAACCAACGCTGTCGATAATGCCATGAAAGAGCTGGATCGACGCTATGATTTGAAGGGTAAAGGCAGTTTTGAATTCAAGGAAAAAGAGCTGACAGTGGCGATCACCGCCGAAGCTGAATTCCAGCTTGAACAGTTGCTGGATATCCTGCGTCTGAGCCTGACCAAGCGCAAAATCGATGTACAGTGCATGGAAGTGAAAACGCCTTATGCCTCCGGTAAGGAGATGAAGCAGGATGTCGTGCTGCGTGAAGGTATCGACCAGGCGTTGGCGAAGAAGATCGTTGCCAGAATCAAGGAAGCCAAGCTCAAGGTACAGGCCGCCATTCAGGGCGAGCAGGTGCGGGTAACCGGCAAGAAACGGGATGATCTGCAAGAAGCAATGGCGTTGTTGCGCACAGCGGAGCTGGACTTGCCGCTGCAGTTCAACAACTTTCGAGACTGAACGGGGAGGAAGTGATGGAAGGGTTTATGAATAAACTGGATGGCTGGCAGGATCAACTGCTGCCCTTGTTGGTCAATTATGGCAGTCAGTTGTTATTGGCACTGGTCACACTGCTGGTTGGCTGGTGGATCATTGGGCGTGTCACTCGGGCGGCACAGGCGCTGATGCAGCGTCGTAGCGTCGATCCGACATTGCACGGTTTTATCAGCACGCTGGTCAGTATCGGTCTCAAGGCACTGCTGCTGATCAGCGTCGCCGGAATGGTGGGCATCGAGACCACGTCGTTTATTGCGCTGATCGGTGCGGCTGGTCTGGCAGTGGGGTTGGCATTGCAGGGCAGTCTGGCCAACTTTGCCGGTGGCATCCTGATTCTGGTGCTGCGTCCGATCCGGGTCGGTGAATATATCCAGGCCCAGGGCGTGGAAGGCACTGTTGACAGTATCCAGATCTTCCATACTGTGCTCAAAACCGGCGACAACAAGACCATAATCATGCCCAATGGCACACTGTCCAACGGCAACATCGTCAACTTCTCGCGTCAGCCTACCCGGCGGGTACATATCGATCTGGGGATAGGATACGAGGACAACGTCAAGCACGCTCGCAAGATCTTGTTGCAGCTGGCGCATGCTGACAGTCGTGTGCTCAAGGATCCGGAACCGGCAGTATGGTTGGCTTCGCTGGGTGATAGTTCAGTCAACTTGTCTCTTCGCGTATGGACCAGGACGGAAGATTACTGGGGCGTGTTCTGGGGGTTGCAGGAACAGGCCAAGGAAGTCTTTGAACTGGAAGGCATTACCATTCCCTACCCACAGCGGGTCATGCATCACATCACGTCCCCAGCCTGATCGTTGGCAGGATGAGAAGCGACGGGTCGAGCCATGTGCTGACCCGTCAGCTCGTCAATCAATACCGGGTCGGCGCATCCGATCAGGATGGGCGAATTTAAGTAACATCGCTGCCAGCACTATGGCAGGCAGCCCGGTCAGAGCGGTCGCCATGAAGAAGCTCACCCAGCCGACGTTGGCGGCCAATACACCGGTGAAACCCGCAGCAAACTGCCCCGG
>JASJKW010000229.1:0-3704 GCA_037621305.1 Pseudomonas sp. | reverse complement strand
TCTCATACTCAACGACTCCGCCGGGGGTTTTCACCGCCACGATGTCGCCTTCTTCTTTGGCAATCAAGGCCCGGGCAATGGGCGAAGTGACAGAGATCTTGCGCTGCTTGATCTCCGCCTCGTCCTCACCAACGATCTGATACTGTACCTCCTCGCCGGTTTCTACGTTGGCGATGGTCACGGTGGTGCCGAAGATCACCTTGCCGGTGCGCGCGATGGCAGTGACATCGATCACCTGAGCATTGGACAGCCGGCCTTCGATATCCCGCACACGCGCCTCGACCATGCCCTGCTGCTCGCGGGCAGCATGATATTCGGCATTTTCCTTCAGATCACCCAGCTCACGCGCCTCGGCGATCGCCTGGGTAATCTGTGGACGCATCACCGACTTCAGATGCTTGAGCTCTTCTTCCAGGGCCTCAGCGCCCTTCTTAGTCATTGGGTACTTCATGTTTACAATCTCTCGTGCAGATCTTGCAGGCAACGTACCGCCCGCTCAGGTCCGAATTTCAATGCCATGCAGACTGCCTGACCGCCGGCCAGGGTGGTGGTGGAATACACCTTGTGCTGCAGCGCGTTACGGCGAATGGAGTAAGAGTCGGCAATCGACTGACGGCCTTCGGTGGTATTGATCACCAGGCTGACCTGCTCGTTCTTGATCATGTCGACGATATGCGGACGACCTTCGGTCACCTTGTTCACTCTGCGCACCGGCAACCCGGCAGCCTCGATCACCTTGGTGGTCCCCGAGGTCGCGACCAGATCAAAGCCCAGCTCAATCAGGTCGCGAGCCATGTCGGCAACAAAGGGCTTGTCATCCTCGCGCACGCTGATAAATACCGTACCGGAGGTCGGCAGTACTTCACTGGCACCCAGCTGGGACTTGGCAAAGGCCTCGGCGAAGCTGTCGCCGACACCCATGACCTCACCGGTGGACTTCATTTCCGGCCCAAGGATGGGGTCAACGCCCGGGAACTTGGCGAACGGGAAGACCGCTTCCTTCACAGCGAAGAACGGCGGAATCACTTCCTCGGTAAAGCCCAGCTCCTTCAGCGTCTTGCCAGCCATGACGCGGGCGGCAATCTGCGCCAGCGACTGGCCGATGCACTTGGACACAAAAGGCACTGTACGCGAGGCGCGCGGGTTCACTTCAATGACGTAAATGACACCATCCTGCAGTGCCAGCTGCACGTTCATCAACCCCACCACACCCAGCTCCAGCGCCATGCGCTTGACCTGATCACGCATCTCGTCCTGAATCTCGGACGACAGGGAATACGGCGGCAACGAACAAGCCGAGTCACCGGAGTGCACACCGGCCTGCTCGATGTGCTGCATGATCGCGCCGATCACCACATCAGTGCCGTCGGATACGGCATCCACATCCATCTCGATGGCGCAGTTGAGATAGTGGTCCAGAAGTACCGGGCTGTCGTTGGACACCTTCACAGCGTCACGCAGGTAGCGCTTGAGCTCGTCTTCCTGATAGACGATCTCCATGGCGCGGCCACCCAGCACGTAGGACGGACGCACGACCAGCGGATAACCGATCTTGTTCGCCGCAGTAATGGCTTCATCTTCGCTGCGCACCGTGGTATTCGGCGGCTGACGCAAATTCAGACGCTCGACCATCTGCTGGAAGCGCTCACGGTCTTCGGCACGGTCGATGGCTTCCGGACTGGTACCGATAATCGGCACGCCAGCTTCTTCCAGAGCACGCGCCAGTTTCAACGGGGTCTGCCCGCCGTACTGTACGATCACACCCTTGGGCTGCTCAACACGGACGATTTCCAGTACGTCTTCCAGGGTCACTGGCTCGAAATAAAGGCGATCGGAGGTGTCGTAGTCGGTGGAAACGGTTTCCGGGTTGCAGTTGACCATGATGGTCTCGTAACCGTCTTCACGCATGGCCAGTGCCGCATGAACGCAACAATAGTCGAACTCGATGCCCTGACCGATGCGGTTCGGCCCGCCACCCAGGATCATTATCTTGTCGCGACCGGACGGATTGGCCTCGCACTCTTCCTCGTAGGTCGAATACATGTAGGCCGTGTCAGTGGCGAACTCGGCGGCGCAGGTATCTACCCGCTTGTACACCGGGAACACTCCCAGCTTATGACGCTGCGAACGCAGGTTCTTCTCGCTCACGCCAAGCAACTGCGCCAGGCGGATATCGGAAAAGCCCTTGCGCTTGAGGCGGTACATCAGATCCTTGTCGAGATCGGCCAGACCCAGCTTCTTGACGCGCTCTTCGTCCTTGATCAGATCTTCGATCTGCACCAGGAACCAGGGATCGATATTGGTCAGCTCGAAAATACGCTCCACGCTCATGCCGGCGCGGAAGGCATCGCCGATATACCAGATACGGTCGGCGCCGGGTACGGTCAGCTCACGCGTCAGATTGGTGGGGGTATCGGCGGCATTCAGATCCAGTTGCGGATCAAAGCCACATGACCCCACTTCCAGACCACGCAAGGCCTTCTGCAGGGATTCCTGGAAGGTACGGCCGATGGCCATGACCTCACCCACGGATTTCATCTGAGTAGTCAGACGGGCGTCGGCATTCGGGAATTTCTCGAAGGCGAAACGTGGAATCTTGGTAACAACGTAGTCAATCGACGGCTCGAAGGACGCCGGGGTGCGACCACCGGTAATGTCGTTCTGCAATTCGTCGAGGGTATAACCCACTGCCAGCTTGGCCGCGATCTTGGCAATCGGGAAGCCGGTGGCTTTGGAAGCCAGCGCAGAGGAGCGCGACACCCGCGGGTTCATCTCGATGACCACCATGCGACCGTCCTTCGGATCGATACCGAACTGGACGTTGGAACCGCCGGTTTCCACACCGATTTCACGCAACACCGCCAGCGAGGCGTTGCGCATGATCTGGTATTCCTTGTCGGTCAGCGTCTGGGCTGGCGCAACAGTGATGGAGTCGCCGGTATGCACGCCCATGGGATCGAAGTTCTCGATCGAGCAGACGATGATGCAGTTGTCCTTCTTGTCGCGGACAACTTCCATTTCATATTCTTTCCAACCGATCAGCGACTCGTCGATCAGCAATTCCTTGGTCGGTGACATATCCAGACCCCGGGTGCAGATTTCCTCGAATTCTTCGCGGTTGTAGGCAATGCCGCCACCGGTGCCGCCCATGGTGAAGGACGGACGAATGATGCAGGGAAAACCCACCTGCTCAAGCACACCGTAGGCTTCGGCCATATCGTGAGCGATACCCGAGCGCGGACAGGCCAGACCGATGGTCCGCATGGCCTGGTCAAAGCGCGAGCGGTCTTCGGCCTTGTCGATGGCATCCGCGTTGGCGCCGATCATTTCCACACCGAATTTTTCCAGCACGCCGTGCTTTTCCAGATCCAGCGCACAGTTCAGCGCCGTCTGGCCGCCCATGGTCGGCAGCAGCGCATCAGGGCGCTCCTTCTCAATGATCCGGGCTACAGTCTCCCATTTGATCGGCTCGATATAGGTAGCATCAGCCATCGCCGGGTCGGTCATGATGGTGGCCGGGTTGGAATTCACCAGGATGACCCGGAAACCCTCCTCGCGCAGCGCCTTGCAGGCCTGGGCGCCGGAATAGTCGAACTCGCAGGCCTGGCCGATCACGATGGGACCGGCGCCGAGGATCAGAATACTTTTGATATCAGTACGTTTTGGCATAGTGTTTCATTAATCCTTGGAGTTTACCGGCTCAG
>JASJKW010000228.1:0-3439 GCA_037621305.1 Pseudomonas sp. | reverse complement strand
TGGTCAGAATGCTCTGGTCGTGGCCGTCCAGCAACTCATCCAGCATACGTCCGCAGCGGCGACTGATTTCCGCTACCTTGATACCCTTGGGGAAACGCTGTGCGGTATACAGCTCGCCCAGCCGGCGCAGGCCTTCCACCGGGTCCGGCAGGCAGACGCTGGCGAATCTCCAGCTGCCAATCGAGGCGCCGATCAGGCTGCGTGGTTGTGGTGCGCGCGGTAGCCAGTCACCGAAGATGGCCATATCCAGGCCTTGAATACCCAGTGCCTTGGGGCCTCCAGCGGCACCGGGAATGAGATGCACGTCGGCCGGCTGCAAGCCGTGGCTACGGATATGCTCAAGCGCTCGTTGACCCGCGCGCAGTGTGAGGGCAGGTTGGGTAATATGGATGGCGGTCATGCGATTCCATGCACGGGCCGGAGATTTACTCAAGCCATTTTAAGGTTCAATTCAGTTTGTCTGTCTATTATTCAGTTGTATTCAAACAACGGAGCGACATGATATGAAAAAACTTATTGCACTGTCTTGCGCAGCTTTTCTGGGTCTGGGTTCGGCTGCTGTTTTCGCCGATGATGACATCACCACCGCTGAAGCGGCCAACCTGGTGAAAGAGGGCAAAATCCAAACGCTGGAAAGCCTGGAAGAAAAGGCCCTGTCAGTCAAGGCCGGTCAGATCACCGACCGTGACCTGGAGCACGAATATGGCCGCTACATCTACAAGCTGGATGTCCGCGCTGACGACGGTACTGACTGGGATATCGACATCGATGCCAGCACCGGTGACGTTCTCAAAACTGAACAAGATGACTGATCTGGGTTCTGTACTAAAGCCAGCCGCCTTGTGCGGCTGGCTTTGTTTCGGCTTGATGGTGGGGTTGCCCCTGGCGTCGGCTGATGAGATTGATCATGACGAGGCGCTGGAGCTGGCGGAGCGGGGAGTGATTCTGCCTCTGCAATCGCTGATTACCGATGCACTGGGGCGCTATCCAGGCCGCTTTCTTGAAGCCGAGCTGGAATATGACGACGGTCGCTATGTCTATGAGATGGAAATAGTCACCCGCGACCGGCGGGTGCTGGATATTGAATACGACGCCGTGAGCGGCGAGTTGCTTGATGTGGATGAGGATGACTGATGCGGCTGCTGCTTGCCGAAGACAATATTGCCCTGGCTGATACGCTCGGTGCCAGTTTGAAACAGGCTGGTTACGCGGTGGATTGGCGTGCCGATGGCCGCGATGTGCAACTGTTGGGTGAACAGGAGCCCTATGATCTGTGCATTCTCGATCTCGGATTGCCCGGGCGAGGCGGTCTTGAGGTGTTGCAGGCCTGGCGCGAGCAGGGCATCGCCATGCCGGTGCTGGTGCTCACCGCACGGGGCAGCTGGACCGAACGGGTCGAAGGGCTGCGTGCTGGCGCCGATGATTACCTGACCAAACCTTTCCATCCTGAAGAGCTGTTGCTGCGTATTCAGGGGTTGTTACGCCGCAGTCATGGCCGTGAGCCGCAGAACCAACTGCGTGCGGTGGGCCTGATCCTCGATGAAGAGAGTCAGCAGGTCTCCGGCCCAGGGCTCGATTCCGTGCAGTTGTCGGCCAGTGAGTTTCGGCTGTTGCGCTGTTTCATGCTGCACGCGGGGAAGTTGGTATCCAAGGCGAAGCTGGCGGAACACCTGTATGACTATGAGGCTGAGCGCGACTCGAACGTGATCGAGGTGCAGATCAATCATCTGCGGCGCAAGCTGGGCAAACAGGCGATCGAAACCCGGCGCGGCCAAGGCTACATTCTGGTGGGTCTGGGTTCGTGAAGTCCATCGGTCGCCAGCTGGGTGGTGGATTGCTGCTGGTGTTGCTGCTGACCGTGATGCTGGTGGGGCAGGGCAGTGTCTGGCTATTCGACCGCGCGCTGCGGGAGTATCTGAGTAATGATCTGCAGCGGGAAACAGATGCGCTATTGGCGGCGTTGACGCCGGGGCCGGATGGTTTGTATCTGGATCTGCAACGGGTCAGTCCCGATTACCAACGGCCCTTTTCCGGGCGTTATTTCGTGCTGCAGGCCACTGAGCGCTGGCGCTCACGCTCCCTGTGGGATCAGCGTCTGCCGCTGGATACCGTGGGATTGGAGCACGCGCTGATTCCCGGCCCTGTAGGGCAGCGTCTGCTGGTGCATTCAGGGCGTTTCAGCAAGATGGGCGAGTCGGTGAGCATCAGTGTGGCGATGGATTACGCGCCGCTGTTGCAGGCATTTTCCCGTGCCCGATTGTGGATCTGGGGGCTTGGCGGGCTGGCGGTGGTCCTCAGCCTGCTGATTCAACAAGGGCTGCTGCGCCGTGCGCTGCGACCCTTGCATCGGGCCCGCCGTGAGTTGTCGGAATGGCGCACCGGGCAGCGATTGGTACTCAGTGATGACGTGCCGCAGGAGCTGTTGCCGTTGGTGGGCGAGATCAATCATCTGGGCGCGCAGGTGGATCAGATTATTCAGCGCTCGCGCAAGGGTGTTGGTGATCTCGGGCATGCGCTGAAAACGCCACTGGCAGTGACCGAAAGCCTGGTGCGCCAGGCTGAGCTGGATGCCGAGGCCAAATCCGCCATCACCGCGCAGCTGGAGGATATCCGTCGGCAGTTGGAGCGTGCATTGCAACGTTCGCGCCTGGCGCCGGAGAGTCAGGCGGGCACACGCTTCAGTCCGGGGCAGGATCTAAGCTGGTTGATCGACTCGCTGCGGCAGATTCACGGTGAGCGGGTGGCTATCAGTGTCCCGAACCAGATGGGTGCAGACTGGCCTTTCGAGCGTGAAGACATGCTGGAGCTGCTGGGCAATCTACTCGATAACGCCTGCAAATGGGCGCGCGGTTGTGTGCGTGTGGACTGGCAGTTGAGCAGTCAGACGCTGGAATTGCAGGTAGAGGATGACGGCCCGGGAGTTCATGACGAGGATAGGGACAAGATACTACGCCGCGGCACCCGCCTGGACGAAAGCGTCAGCGGGCATGGACTCGGCCTGGCGATCGTCGGTGACCTGGTTGAGGTGTATGGCGGAGAGCTGGAACTGCAGGACAGCGAGCTGGGTGGCCTGGCCGTGCGGGTGAGACTGCCGGTATCACGCAGGTAACGCCACACTCCGATCACCCCCCCACTCCCCACCCTAGATGGAGCTGCTCTGCGTCTGGTTTTGACACTGTGCGGGCCTGCCTGCAGATAGTACATGGGCCATCTGACACGTACGCACCACACTCCGATCACCGCCCCCTCCCCACACTCGATCGTGCCCACGCTCCCGCGTGGGAATGCATGCCGGGATGCTCTGCGTCCCGGTTTAGGCGATGTGCAGTGGGTTGGTCCGGACGCAGGAGCGTCCAGGGCGCGGCTCCCACGCTGGAGCGTGGGAGCCATCGGTTGGGGGGGCTCTGCGTCTGGTTTTGACACTGTGCGGGCCTGCCTG
>JASJKW010000227.1:0-13874 GCA_037621305.1 Pseudomonas sp. | reverse complement strand
TCCCTTTCTGACGGGCATCCTTGGGACGCTCATGACTATTGATATACGCCGCTACGTCCCACGCATCCTGATCGGACAAGGAGAACGGTTTACCCAAAGGCATATTGGCCTTGATAAAACCGGCAGCCGTATCAATCCGTGCCATCCCCGCTCCCCAGTTGTAGGAGTTGGCCCCCCACAAGGGCGGGAACACCACACCACTTTCGGCATCCTTCTGTCCCTGACCGTCCACCGCGTGACACAACACACAATTATTGGTGTAAACCTCTTTACCCCGCGCGACGTCATAGCCCAGCTCGGTCTTTTTAAGTTTGGGAAAACCAGCACCAGGCAGCTTCTGCCCCGTCGGCGCCCCATCGGACATCCAGTACATATAAGTCATCAGGTCACGATACACATCACTGCCAGCGGGCGGCGCAACACCCGAAGGCGAAGCCTGGGCGTTCATCGAATACGTGAAACAGCCCATGATGCGATCTTCCAGGGTACTGATGGCCTTGGTCTTGGAGCGATACGCCGGGTAACGAATATACGCGCCCCACATGGGTGCCGAGTGCTCACGGCGTCCCGCATCCAGGTGGCAGTTCACACAGGCCAGGGTGTTGCCCACGTGATCCGACACGGTCGTGGAGGTTTCCATAAAAATAGTGCGACCGCGACGAACCGCTTCACCATAAGGGGTATCCGGAATGCTGCTCTCTGCAGGGGGCAGGTAATACCCATCTGCCCCCACCGGCAGCCCGGCGGTCACCGCTAACTTATCCTTGCTTTGGGTCTTGCGATCCGCTTCCATCGCCGCACGACTATAGGTAGCCTTGCCCAGTTGAGAGGTTCCCTCATCGGGCGATCCCAGCGAAAACGACAGCCAGCCCTTGGCATTCAAGCCATAGCCAATTGCAAAAAGCAGCACACCAATGCCGGCCCCCCAGGCCAGCCTGCGTCCACCCGACATAGCGGATTTGCTGCGACCATTGTGTTGAGTGTCTTTCATGAAAAGCTCTCTGTTCTGATCTTATTTCGCCTGCTTGCCATCGGCGGGCAGCGAGGCGGCATAGTAGGAAACCGCATACAAGTCCTCGTAGGACAAACGCGAGGCAATATCGTCCATCAGGTTTTGCGGCGAGTTGTGGCGATGCCCGCCCTTCCAGGCCGACAACTGGCTGAACAAGTACTCGGCTTGTTGCGCGGCCAAAGGAGGGAAAGAAGCGCCCACACCTTCACCCTGACTACCGTGACAACTAATGCAGGCTGGCACGTTCTGCTTCCAGTCCCCTTGATGAAACAGGACTTCGCCACGGGCCAGGTTCGCATCCGAACTAGGCACATTAATGAGAGGTGCAGGCAGTGTGGCGTAATAGCTAGCCAGCTCTTTCATATCGTCCGGCTTCAAGCCACGAGCCACATACTGCATGGACTCGTTCAGGCGTGTCCCGTTGGCAAAATCCTCCAGTTGCTTGAGCAGATACGCTTCTGGCATACCGGCCAAACGCGGCGTGATGCCCGCACCTTCACCCGCCTCGCCGTGGCAGGAAGCACAACTCCACACACTGCCCTGCCCGGAATGCACCAGCACAGGGGCATCCTTCAAAGCGGCAATAGCGGGTACCACGGGAGCCCCGCCCGCGTTGGCAACAACAAGGGGGGCGGTCGGTTCATCGGGCGCAGCATGCGGCGCCAGATCGTGCAGGTACAGGCCCACACCTGCCAAAGCCAAGGCAAACAGCACAGCCAGCAGAAAAATCGGAATGGGGCGAGGCGGCTCCCAGGGCTCGAAAGTGGGGTCGATGTTCTCGACCTGAGGCGAACTAGAAACTTTTTTCATTGTCATGACTTGTCCTATTTAGCGCCCGAGTCCGTCGAGACTTCAGCGGGGCGACGATCGTAGCCTCGATCGCGTTTATCCAGTTCCTGAGCCGTGGTCGCATAGGTGCGATCCAGCGCCAACAGATACGCCACCAAATCCAGGGCCTCCTTACGAGCAACTACGTGTTTGCCCGCAGGCTGCAAGGATTCTGGTAAACGCACGACCACGTCGCCTTCAGCCAGTTGATCTTTCAGCTCGAACATATAGGGGTAGGACGGCATCAAGCTCCAGTCAAAAATCGCACGAGGCTGATACAAATGGGTCAAATGCCAGTCACGGCTTTTCATGCGCGCCCCCACGTTGAACAGGTCCGGACCAGTACGCATGGTGCCCAGCAAGTGAGGCGAGTCGTAGAAGTAATCGCCCGGAGTGGACGCACGGCCCCAGCCATGTGAGGTGTCAAACAAAGTTTGACCCGTGGAGCGTGGCTGCTGGCTGTGGCAGTACAAACAGCCGTTGGCCACGTACGCCTCACGTCCCAACAACTGCTGAGCGGTATAAGGTTTCAGCGGCTCGGGTGGTTCCGAGGTACGCAGTTGCCAGGCTGGCAGAATCACCAGCATCAAGGTCGCCAACAGCAACACGCCAATGGCCCCGATCAGTAAAGGTAAGAGTCGATTCATGACGCATCTGCCTGAGCAAGAGTAGGAGTCGCATTAACAGCGGAGTCTTTGCGCAACAAGAGCAAGGCAAAGTGAGCCGCAAAAATGAAGTGGCCCAAGGTCATCATGGTGCCGCCAATGGAGCGGGCTTCCAGATACGGAACCATCTTGCGAGTGATCTCGCCAAAGCTTGAACCAGGGTTCATCAAGCCCATGCCCTGCACCACACCGGCAATGCTCAGGGCCAGCACGTAAATCGTGAAGCCTGCAGTCACCAGCCAGAAATGGGTTTTGATCAGAGCCGGGAAAGGCCAGCGACGTCCCAGAATGTGCGGCATCATGTAATACAGCGTGCCGAACATCACCATGGACACAAAGCCGTAGGCGCCCAGGTGAGCGTGACCGACGGTGTAATGCGTAAAGTGCGTCACCGAGTTCACCGAGCGGATCGCTTCCAGCGAACCCTGGAAGGAGGACAAGGTGTACATCAGCGCGCCAATCCAGACGAAACGCAGGGCCATGGATTGCTTGAAGGCCCACAGGTTCTGCGCAACGGTTACGTGCTGGTTAATCGCCACGGCAATCACCGGCACAAACATCATGATGCTGTGTACTACGGACAAGGTAACAGCCCAGGTTGGCACCGGTCCGCCCATCAAGTGGTGAATACCGACCTGGCTATAGAACAGCGCCAGACTCCAGAAACCCAGCAAGGACACGTTGTAGGAATACACGGGTTTGCCGATGATTTTGGGGATGATGTAGTAAGCCGCGCCCACACCCATAGGCGTCAACCACAGACCCAACACGTTGTGAGCAAACCACCAGTTCACCGTTGCCTGCTGGGCACCGATATGCAGACCAGGGATGTTGGACACCAGAAACAGAAAGGGAAACCAGACCATGCCGGCCAGGAAGTACCAGCCTGACACGTAGATGTGACGCGACTTGCGGTTCGCTGCGGTCTCAATCGCAGGCCAGGCCAGGAAAAAGCCCCCTACCGCCAGCAAAATGTCGATCTGCCAGGGAAATTCCAGCCACTCGATCCCGTCAGACCAACCATTGGCCACGGCAATCGTGCCACCCAATACGCCCAGGGTCCACAGCGCGGCGCCAAAATACACCATATTGGGGCGACGCAAAGGCGTATGAAAAATACGCGGCAACAGCCACAGGGCCACACCAATTCCGGTCACCGACAGCCAGCCATAGGCCACGATGTTCAGGTGCAAGGTCCGCGCACGGCCAAAGGTCACTTGGGCCACATCGGCCAACCAGTCGGGCCAATGCAGTTTCAACGACGCCATCACACCAAACACCGAACCGATCAGCAGCCAGGTAATCCCGACGGTAACCAGCAGCAGAACCGGCCCCCGACCACTGCGGTCAATACCCGCGCGTAAAACGTCAAAACGATGGGTCTGTGCTTCGTTCTCCCCCCCAAAGGAAGCACTATCATCTGGCTGCCCAAGCTCACCTTTCATGAAGATGGTCTCGGCTTCGTTCTTCCCAACGAAAATCAGCTTGTTTGCTACGGCCCAGACAAGAATGCCCAGTGCCACCAAAGAGGCGACAAAACTGGTCGCCAGTAATATTCCTAATATAGGAGTCATGTGAGTTAATACCCGATATCTGTCATGCGGCTAAGCCTAAAGAAACGTCATTGCCCAAGCCGGTTTTATTAAAAAAGTAAGTACCGAGATACAAATGCAATGCAATCTCCTTCACAGTAGAGGATCAGGATTAAGGCCAAATTAAGAGAATTTCTCCTCTCGCCCCTACCTTCAAGACTGCTAACATGAACGCCGAAATGTAATAAAAATCAGGCTTTACCTGCACAAGCCGCATTCGCTACAGGGGGAGAGAATGCACGTTTTACTTGTTGAAGATGATGCGCTTGTCGCCAGCGGAATTGTGGCGGGCCTGCGACTGCACGGACTGACCGTGGACCACGTGGACACAGCCAGCCTGGCCGACACCGCCTTGCTGTCTTCGCACTTTGATGTCTGTATTCTGGATCTAGGCTTGCCCGATCAGGACGGGTTGACGCTGCTGCGCCGCTGGCGCGACCAAGGCCGCAAATTGCCCATTCTGATTCTGACGGCCCGCGATGCCCTGCATCATCGGGTCGAAGGACTGCTGGGCGGGGGCGATGATTACGTCATCAAACCTTTTGACCTGGACGAATTGCAGGCCCGTCTGCATGTCTTGACACGACGAGTCGCTGGCCATGAAACCGATTGCATTGAGTATGGACGGCTCAGTTTCTGTGCCTCCACCGGCCACGTCACACTGGATGGCAGGCCGGTCAACCTGGCGCGCCGCGAACTGTCCTTGCTGCGCGCCTTGCTCAATAAGCCCCACACCATCCTGAGTGCCGAACAGCTATGCGACAGCATCTATGGCTATGACCAGGATCTGGAAAGCAATGCCATCAATGTGCATATCTACCATTTGCGCCGCAAGCTAGGCAGCCATATTGTCCAGACCGTGCGCGGCCTGGGCTACAAACTGGGGCCTGCCGGCTAGGTATTGAACGCCATGAGCTTACGCCTTCGATTGCTGCTGATTATCGGCATTTCCCTGACCGTACTCTGGAGCGCAGTAGCAACCTGGATGCTGATGGATGCGCGTCACTCTTTGCGAGAGGCGCTGGATAGCCGACTGGCCGCATCGGCCCGCATGGTGGCCGGACTGGTCGCCCAGTTCCCGAATTTGCAGGAGCTGGCCCAATCGGCACAGCAACCTTTGGACATCATTGCCCGTGACGGGGTCGCCTGCGAGATCAGCGTGGTGCGCAGCGAAGTGGAAATCCAGGCTGTCAGCCGTACTGCAGGCAGCCCCGACATGTCGCAAGTGGCTTTGGGTTTTGGTACACACGTGCATGGCGGCAAGCGCTGGCGCACTTTTGTGTTGCGTGAAGGCCATATCCAGATTGCCGCCGCCGACAGTATCGAGATACGCGAATCGCTAGTGCGGGAGATCATGCTCTCGGCCGGTCTGCCCTTTGTGGTGGCCTTGTTTGGCAGCCTGCTGCTGTTATGGATTGGTATCGGTCACGGCTTGGCCCCACTGGAGCGGATTCGGGATTTGCTGTCGCACCGCCGTCCAGGTGACGACAGCCCGCTACCCAAGGTCAAAGCCCCGATTGAGCTGCAGCCCTTGCTGCGAACCATTGAAGAACTGCTGGAGCGACAACAAGCCGCCATCATGCGCGAGCGCCGCTTTACCGACAGCGCCGCCCACGAGCTACGCACCCCGTTAACAGGCATCAAAACCCATATTCAAGTTGCTCATCTGGCCGCCCAACGCCCTGGAGAGCGCAACACGCTGGATACGGCCTTGAGTCAGGCCGACCAAGGCGTGCAGCAGCTACAGAACATTTTGCAGCGACTGCTGGAGCTGGCCCGACTGGACGGTCAGGGCGCCAGTCAGGAAAGCAGCCAGGCGGACGAGGCCGTGTATGCTGCCTTGCATGCGCTTAAAGCCATTTACGGCGACACCATAGACCAAATCACGCTGGATATACGCAGCAAACCAGGCCCGGTGCAAATTGAAAAATCCCTACTGACAGTGGCCGTACAGAACCTGATCGACAATGCCTTGCGCTACACCAAAGCGCAGCAGTCCATCAGTCTGCGGATTGAAGCGGGAGAACCGGGTTACTTGCGTATCAGCGTGCTGGATCATGGCCCCGGATTGAGCGAGAGTGAGCGGGATATGGCCATGAACCGTTTTTGGCGCGGTTCGCAGCAGCAGGCGGGGTATGGGCTGGGCTTATCCATCGTGAACGCCATCGCTACCCAGCATGGCGGCACGCTGGAACTGCTGAATCGTCAAGGCGGGGGGCTGGAAGCGCGTCTGACCGTGCCAATCAGTGCGCCAAGGCCGCTCTATAACTAACGTCGCTGTTGCTCCCCAGCATCTGGCCTATTACTTGTAAAGCACGAAACGCTGATTGCTGATTGCTGATTGCTGATTGCTGATTGCTGATTGCTGATTGCTGATTGCTGATTGCCGAGCAGTCTACGGGCACAACGCCCGTTCTAGCCTAGTCAGACATCATCGAACACTCCGGCTGAAACCGAGTCAAGCCACAAAAAAGGGCCGGTGTCAAGTCTTTTATGCGGCTCACGCAAAACTTGAAACTGTATATGAGACAGCAGGTTAGCTCGTTCTTAGGCTGCTTTGCAGAGGTGCGACTTCGTGGTCTAGGAGCCACATAGGAGCGTCGCAGTGGCAAGCCATGTCGCGTTGCATCGGTATCGAAAACCGATGGACATTGCGAACAGCAGGTTGTCAGCATAGCCCAGTTCTTCACATCCCAGCTTGACCCATGGCTTGACTCCCAAACTCTTTCATAGAATAATTGATGTCATATTTTTTAACTGACATCGTGTTTTATGGCATCAGAAACCATTCCAAGACCGGAGCAAGTTCGTGCCGCGCGCAGCTTGCTCGGCTGGTCGCAGCAAGATCTCGCCGCCAAGGCAGGGGTTGCAATCTCCACGATCGCTGACTTCGAACGCGGGCAGCGCAGTCCTATACCAAACAACGCGCTTGCCATCCGTCAAGCGTTGGAAGCGGCGGGTGTGCTATTTACCGAGACAGGCGTTAGTCATGGCTTTCATTGGACGTTCATGACTGAGCGCGGGACGAGTGGCTTGATCGTCACTTTTACCCCCGAAGCGGCCGGGCCAGTGATCGACTTTGCGTCAATCTTTGGCAAAGTCGAGCCTCCAAAGGTTTCGATCGACACAATCCAGTGCGCAACGCCAGAACTCAGGAACAAGGTCCACGATTACGTCGATCGGCATGCGGCTAAAACGCCACATCTGTTCCGCTTGCGCAAGATGCTCGACGACATGCCTGACGGGGAGTTCTTCCTGCTCCTGCCAACGCCGCCGTCCTCAACGGCTGAGCAATTTCGCTATGAGCAGGTACTGCACCAGCTCAATCATCCGCAAGAGCAACCTCTAGATGAACACTTGCAGGTCTTCGGGCGCTTGCTTGAGAAATATGACTTGTGCATGCCTCGAACCGACAAACATTTCAACATCGGCAATGCCAAGAAGGCAGACAGAACTTGTCGATTTTGTGGCAACTCAAGGAAGACTGGAGCACAATTCAATAAGGAGGCCCATGCCATTCCAGCCGCACTGGGCAACAAGTACCTCAAGCTCGCTGACGAATGTGACGATTGCAATCAGTATTTCGGAGACAAGATCGAGCCCACCCTTGTCGAGCTTCTCAATATCCAGCGGGTGTTTCTCGGCATTGAAGCTCGCGGGTCATTGCCTACTGTTAAATTCCCAGGGGGCAGGCTGTTCCGTGATGGCAACAACGACAAGATGATGGTCGTTGTATCCGAGAAAATCTCTGAGGATGCTTCCGGCGTACTGACTGCGCAACTAGGAACGGGAAAACCCATAGTCCCACAGAGTTTCTACCGCGCTCTGAGCAAGATCGCCCTATCTGTTATTCCAGAACAAGAACTTCCTGCACTGGCGAAAACGATCCGTTGGGTACGCTATGGCGAATCTTCCGAAGCTCCTTTGCCGAAGATAGCCGCTGCAGTGGTAATGCTCCCTCCCGACCCATCGGCCCAGATCACTTTGTACATCCGCAAGGAGCCTCATTCGAAGATGCCCCATGTCTTGTGTGAATTCCGACTGGGGTGCTACATGTACGTCTATGCCCTGCCTTTCTCCGAGAGAGATGATGGAAACCTTTTGGGATTCTTCGAGGAAGAGGAATTCAAGCAAACTTTTCGGCACTACGCATCGGTGCCCTCGTGGAGTCAACAGGACTACAGCGGAAACCAGGAAATCCAGGTGCTCCAAAGTATTAGACTGCAACCGAGCAACGCGCCTATTGATGGGCAACCATCCTGATCGCTGATTGCCTAAGCTGCTCTCGTGTCATTCCCTCACTTTGAGAGCCGCTTGAAGTTTCGATCCCCCGCCATGAACGCCTCCAGCATGTGCGGGATCAGCGTCGTGGCATCAACCGCCTCGCCATACGCCTGCGCATGCAGTGCGGCGTAGCGGTCGAGATCGGCTTTCAAGCTGGCCGGGCAGGCGAAGGTCAGCTTCACGCTCTCGATCTTGGGCAGCGGCCCCAGCCGTAGTTTCCTGGTTGTGCTCATCGTGAAGTCCCCTTGATGAAGAACAGCGGCTGATAGGGCCGCAGCACCAGATCACGGTTCACGATGATGCGCACCGGCAAGCCGGGGCGGCTGGTCAGCGTGGGCTGGATGTTGAGGTTGCGCCGGGTCACTTCCTGGCCGACCTGGTTCACGGTGTCCTGCAGGCTGTCGCGCCCGGCGATGATGACGCGATCACCGTCCTGGCGGTTCTCGGGTGCGGCCAGTTCGGCACCGACGCCCAGCAGCGTGGTCAGCACGGCACCGGCAAAGATCCGATCCCAATGCCAGTCCACATCGTCTTCCAGACCCGCATAACCTGCCGGGTCGGTGCCGATCAGGTTGTCGAGCGTGAGCGAAGACGTATCCGGCAGGATGATGCGGTTCCACACCACCTGCACGCGGCTCTGGCCATAGCTGACCTGGCTGTTGTACTTGCCCAAGATGCGCGAACCCTGCGGGATCAGCAGGAACTTGCCAGTGGCCGTGTCGTAGATCGGTTCCGTCACCGTGGCGATCACATCGCCCGGCAGGTCGGACTTGATGCCCGTGACCAGTGCCCCAGCAATGACCGTTCCAACCATCACTTGATACGGCGAGGTGGGTATTTGCAGGTTGCCGGAGTTACGGGTTTCCGTAGAACCGCCTGTCAGGAACGCCTCTTTCTGGTCTTGCCGGTTCTGCACGGCAGTCGGATCAGCAGGCTGGGCCGCCGTCGAGGCCGGGCCAGCGGCCAGGGGATCGAAAGCGGCATTGGCAGCGAAGCCCGGTGCGGCGGCGACCTGCGACTGCGCCACGGGCGCAGCCTGCGGGGAGCCAGTGCGAAAGAACACCGATGAAGCTGCCGCCGCTTCTTCTTCCTTGCGCAGCGCATCGTTGGGGTCGTAGCCGGGCGCGGCATAGGTGGCGGCGACCGGCTGCTGCGAGTTCACGATGGCTGGCCCCAGGTCGCCAGGCAAAGGAGGCCCCAGTTCCGGCACGTCGGGCGGCAGCGGTGGCAGCTTGGAATAGTCCGTTGGCAGCGCATCCAGTCCCTCCGACTTGGACACGCGATCCACGTTGTACAGCTCGGTGGATTCACCCGCGCCGCGTTGCTGCGGCTGCAGCGACCAGATCAGTGCGCCCATCACGCCAACCGACAAGCAGCCGGCGAGGATCGCCAGCGTGCGCCGGTTCAGGCGCGTGACCGGGCGCGGTTGGGCGCGCAGCGCCACCGCCTCGGGAGCCACCTTGTCCGCCTGAGGCGTGGCAAGGTCGGGAATGTCATCCTGGCTCATACTCAGTTCCTCCCGGCAATGCCATCCGTGCGCTCGATGCGCACCACGTCGCCCTTGTCGGCGCCCAGGCGAAGTTCGGCCGCACCGAACAGGCGATCCACGATGTAGTACGGCGAGCGGAAGCGATAGTTCACCAGTTGCCCATCCCCCTGCGCACCGATGACGAACAGTGGGGGCAGTTCGCCCTGGGCGATGCCTGCCGGGAACTGGATATAGACCTTCTCTCCATCATCGAAGGCGCGCAGCGGCTTCCACGGTGGATTGCTGCCGCTGATTGCATAGCGAAATCGGATGTTCTCCAACGACAGGCCCGCATCGACCGGCGCGGCCGCGTTGGCGGCTTGCGCCTGGCGCTGCAAGGCCAGCATCCGATCCTTGGGATAGTCCCAGGACACCGACGCCATCCATGCCTTGTCGGTCGAGGTCAGTTCCAGCAGGTACGTCCTGCGGCTGGTCGTGATGACCAGATTGGTCTTCAAGCCGGAACGAATAGGCTTGACCAGCACATTGACGCGCAAATCGGCCCCGCTGCCGCTGGAGGTGTCACCCACGATCCAGCGCACCGTGTCGCCCGCAGCGACCGTCACCAGTTCCTCGCCGGGTTGGAGCGCGATCACCGTCACGCGACCCACCGACGCATAGACCTGGTACAGCGCGCCATCGGTGAAGGGCCAGACCTGAATCGCATTGACGTAGCCCTCGCGGGTCGGCGCGATCCGTGCCTCGGCATTGGCGCGGGAGACGCGCACCTTCTCGTCAGCAGGCTCCAGTGCCGCCGGGGCCGCATCCACGTCCGGCAGCGGCTTCAACTGCGCGGGCAATGCCAACGGTTCGGGCACGGCCACCACTTCGATGGGTTTGGGCGGCTCGGGCAATGGCTGCGCTTGCACCGGTTCATCGAGCGAGATCACCGGCGGCGGCTTGCCCTGCGTGGCGCAGCCCGCAAACAGGACAGTCGATGCCAGCAAGATCACCGGCAATGCGGCTTTACGGAAATGTGCATTCATGGTTTGGCTCCTTCAGAAGAATCCAGTTCACGGCTCCACGACAGGCCATTGACGTAGATGCCCAGCGGGTTGCGGCGCAGGCGTTCTTCGGTGCGCGGGGTCTGCTGCACGATGGACACCACCGCCGTCCATCGCTCCAGCCCGGCAGCCGCGCCATTGACGTAGCGGCGTTCCGTCCAGCGCACGTTGAACGACGCCTCACTGGCGCGAACCACACTGGTGATCTGCACCGTCACCGACTCCTTGCCGATACGGGCAAACGGGTCATTCACCCGCGCATAGTCGTTGAGCACCGCCGCGCCCCGATCGGTGGTGTAGTCGTAGGCATCGAGCCAGTTCTGGCGCACGACGATGGGGTCGATGGACAGCGAGCGCACCAGCGTCACGAAGCGCGCGATGTGGTGCGCCGTCTGCGCATCGGTGGGTCGGTACGGCGTGGCCGCTTCGCCCACGGTGCGCACTTGGCCGGACTGATCGACCTCGATGACATAGGGCGTGACGATGGATTGTGCTGAGCGCCACACCAGGCCACCGGCCATCAGCAGCGCGAGCACCAGGCAGCCAAAGGCCATCAGCCGCCAGTTCTTGGCCTGCACGCGGGCCGAGCCGATGCGCTCGTCCCACACCTGGGCAGCGGCTTGATACGGAGTGGCAGGCTGCGGCGTATCGGCATAGCGCACCTGCGGTCGTTTGAATCGCATGGAGTTCTCCTTGAAAGTCAGCTATCGGGTCATTCATCGGGGCGCAGGCTCGGGCCTTGGCCCGAACCGCCGCCGTCGCCACCGCGCAGCGTGTGCGCGGCCGTGGTGGTGGCCTGGGTGAGTTGTTGGCGACGTTGCAGGCGCTTGGCCCAGCCGGGTTGTTCCTGCTTCTGCGCGTTGGCATCGCCAGCGGCGGTTTGCCCGGAACCGGCAGTGCTACCGCCTGCGCCGCCATCGGCGCCAGAGCCTTGCCAGCCTGCTTTGAATGGCGCGGCCGCCTTGGCTGCCGCCGCTTTGATGCCTGCACCAGCGCGCTGACCAGCGGTCTGTGCGCCGCCCTTGGCGACATTGCCCAGCCCTGCCATCGCGCCTTTGGCTCCGCCGCCCGCAGCGGCGGAACCGGCCTGAAAGGCCGACTTCGCGCTGCCAGCCGCCGAGGTTGCGGCCCGCGCGCCAGCCCCGGCGAGCTTGGCGGCAGCCGGTGCCATGCGCGCCCCGGCCATCACCGCACCGCCCACGCCGGTGGCCGCAGCACCTACGGCAACCGCCGCGCCTGCGGCACCAATCGCAGCACCGGCCATCGCGCCTGCGCCAAGCTGCGGTGCGCCGGAGACCAGCCCGGTGGCGATACCCGGCCCGAAGATTCCCAGCGCCAGCAGCGTGAGCGAGGCCAGCATGATGACCACCGCATGGTCGATGGACGGCTCGGCCGGATGTACCTGGAACTCGGCAAACAGGCCCGAGCCAATGCCGACGATAACGGCCAGCACCAGCACCTTGATGCCCGAGGACACTACGTTGCCCAGCACCTTTTCGGCGAGAAAGCTGGTCTTGTTCCACAGCGCGAACGGCACCAGTACGAAGCCCGCGAGCGTGGTCAGCTTGAACTCGATCAAGGTGATGAAAAGCTGGATCGCCAGCACGAAGAAACACAGGATCACCACCGCCCAGGCCAGGAACATGACCACGATGGGCGTCATGTTCACGAACACCTCGGGGAAGCCCGCCATGTCACTGATCTGCTCAAGGATCGGCGCTGCCGCGTCGATGCCGGTCTTGGCCAGGCGTCCCGGTTGCAGGAATTCGCCCATGCTCATCGTCGAGCCGCTGGCCGTCAGGCCCAGGCCCGCGAACGAGCGGAAGACGATGCTGGCCAGCCAGTTGAAGTTATTGATGATGTAGGCGAAGGCACCGACGTACAGCACCTTGCGCAGCAGCTTGGCGATCACTTCATCGCCCTGGCCGGTGGCATGGCTCATCGCCCAGTACAGCCCGGCGATGGTCATGTCGATGACGATCAGCGTGGCGGTGAGGAACGCGACTTCGCCCTGCAGCAGCCCAAAACCCGAGTCGATGTAGCGCGAGAAGGTGTCGAGGAAGCGGTCGATGACCGTCACGTCGTTCATGGCAGCCCCTGTCAGTTGCCGTAGAAATCCACGCGCTGCGGCGTGTATGGCGTGCCATCGCCCAGGAATCGGCGCGTTACTTCACGGCCGCGCTCGACAGCCGCTGCTTGGCGTGCCAGTTCCAGCGCGGCGGCGCGTTCCTGCGTGATCTGGAGCTGCTGCGCCTGGATCGACTGCTTGGCCTGTAAGGCCAGAAGCTGGTTGGTCGCCTGCATGGCTTGCAGCGCGCCGGTGGCGGACTGACTCTGGCTGACCAGATCTGAGAGTGCGCTTTCGTCTTGCGCCAGGTTCTGCGACACCTGCGCCTGCATCCGCATTGCGGTATGCAGGCCATTCAAGGTGTTCTTCCAGCGCTCCTGCGCATCGCGCAGCATCTGGTCGCCGCTGACGGTCGCGGCGTACTGCTCCGGGTACAGCCGGGCGAAGGTGGCATCCATGCTCTGCACGTCGTAGGCCAGGCCGCGAGCCTCGGCGATCAGGCGTTCGGTCGTGGCGAGCGTCGAGCGCAGGCGATTGACGATGTTGAAGTCCAGCTTCTCCAGATTGCGGGCCTGGTTCATCAGCATCTGTGCTTCGTTCTGAAGCTGGTTGATCTGGTTGTTGATCTGCTCCAGCGTGCGCACGGCGGTCAGCGTGTTTTGCACGAAGTTCGACGGATCGAACACCGTCAGCGCGGACGCAGGCTGAACGGCTAGCAGCGATGCCGACAGCACGGCGGCGAGTGAGACGGACAGCAAACGGGGTTGGGTCTTCATGGTCAAACCTCCAGGGGTTGAGAAGCGAGGAAGGACGCTGCCGCCGGCGAGGACGGCAGCAGATCAGCGGCCCAATCGAGGCCACGATGGCGCAACCAGGCACCGGCGAAGCCCGGT
>JASJKW010000226.1:0-3757 GCA_037621305.1 Pseudomonas sp. | reverse complement strand
GTGCACGCATTGTTAGCTCCCTCATTTTTTATTAGTAGATTTAACTCAGGCTATAAGGTCTACGAGCCGCCAGGCCCGCTCAGATCAACCAGTGACGACTCCATGCTATAAGTAGCGGCCTTCCAGCCTGTATCGTGTTTTGGCAATAAAGCCGCATGGGCTATCGAGATTCGGCAACATCGATCCAGACTGGCAAGCCGCGCCTCACACGTCGGCGCCCTAGAAGAACCCCATTGGATTGATGTCGTAGCTGACCAGCAGATTCTTTGTTTGTTGGTAGTGGTCAAGCATCATCTTATGGTTTTCGCGGCCGACGCCTGACTTCTTGTAGCCGCCAAACGCCGCGTGCGCCGGGTACAGGTGATAGCAGTTGGTCCATACGCGACCGGCCTTGATACCACGCCCCATGCGATAGGCGCGGTTCATGTCGCGGGTCCAGAGCCCCGCACCGAGACCAAACTCCGTATCGTTGGCGATCCGCAGAGCTTCAGCCTCATCTTTGAATGTGGTCACACCGACGACTGGCCCGAAGATTTCCTCTTGGAACACCCGCATGCTGTTATCTCCCTTGAGCAGAGTTGGCTGAATGTAATAACCGCTAGCCAACCCTCCTTCGAGCTTTTCCGCCTCACCACCAGTCAGTACCTGTGCACCTTCTCCCTGAGCGATTTCCAGGTAGGAAAGGATTTTTTCGAACTGCTGTTCACTGGCCTGCGCACCGACCATGGTCTCCGTATTCAGAGGATCACCGCGCTTGATTTGCGCGATCTTCTTCATCACCTCATTCATGAAAGGCTCGAAGATGGACTCTTGAACCAAGGCTCGCGATGGGCAGGTGCAAACTTCACCCTGATTGAAGAAGGCCAGTACCAGCCCTTCGGCGGCTTTCTCGATGAATTCCGGCTCCGCTTCCATAATGTCTTCGAAGAAAATGTTTGGCGACTTGCCACCGAGCTCCACTGTACTCGGAATGATGTTCTCGGCTGCGCAGTGCATGATATGTCCGCCGACTGGCGTCGAGCCGGTGAAGGCGATCTTAGCTATGCGGGGACTGGTGGCCAGCGCTTCTCCGGCCTCCTTACCAAAGCCCTGCACGATGTTCAGAACACCCGGCGGCAACAGGTCACCAACCAGCTCAGCAAAAAGAGTGATAGAGAGCGGTGTCTGTTCAGCTGGTTTGAGCACAACACAGTTACCGGCAGCCAAGGCCGGAGCGAGCTTCCAGGCTGCCATCAACAACGGGAAGTTCCACGGAATGATTTGCCCAACCACACCCAGAGGTTCGTGGAAGTGGTATGCGGCGGTATGCTCATTGATTTCCGCAGCGCTACCTTCCTGGGCACGAATACATCCGGCAAAGTAACGGAAGTGATCAGCGGCCAGCGGCACGTCAGCATTCAGTGTTTCACGGATGGCCTTGCCGTTATCCCATGTGTCGGCAACGGCCAACATTTCCAGGTTTGCTTCGATGCGATCAGCGATCTTCAATAGAACCAGGGCACGCTCCTGTGCCGACGTCTTGCCCCACGCAGCAGCTGCATCGTGGGCGGCATCCAGTGCCTTATCAATATCAGCAGCCTTGGATCGAGGGAACTCAGCAATTACCTCCCCCGTCACTGGAGAGGTGTTGGTAAAATACTTACCGTCGACCGGGGCTACGAACTCACCACCGATAAAGTTGCCGTAGCGCGGCTTGAGCTGTACCGGCGAGCCGGGATGACCAGGTTTTGTGTAGAGCATCACGTATTCCTCTGCTTATTGTTCTGAACCGGTGCGTGTCGATGAGGACCGAGGCGAAACATCCCGCATGTCCACAACCAAGATCTTACCCATAGCACGGCGCATCTCTTATCATGGAACGGCAGAAGTCTTCTCAGCCATATCAAGAATCGGCAACAGTGGCGACCACTCGACGATTAGGACTTGTCTATAATTTTCTGTGGGCGATCATGGGTGAAAGAAAATAGCAAATAGCGTTTGGTGCGCGCATAGCGGTGGTTACATTTTGTGGTAAATTATAAATTGAGTTTACTTATAAGCGCAGCTTTACCAACAAACAGATATCTATTTAGAACATAGCTGTGTCCTAAATAGACTGAGGACCATGATCATCTAGTGATCTGCGAGAAAAGCCAATGAATATAAATATAAATCCAGGCAAAATGCTATCTCCAAACTCTGGTCAAACGCCCATCAGCAGAGCATCATTCACAGCCATTGAAACGAACGATGTTCTTCTACAGGCACAAGCCTTACCTAAATGGCGTCAAGAATACCTCCAGCTCAGTGAGGGCGCTTTTTGCGGTTCACTCAGCGATATTTCTCTGGGTCCGATACAGCTATTTCGTGAAAAAATGAATAAAGCGGTGGATCAGCATGGTCAACCCTGGCCTAACAGTTTTGTAGTTGGCGTGCCTGTCGAAATTGAAGGCGACGGCTTTTGGAGTGGTGACAAGTTAGTAAGCGACTCGTTATTTTTTCTCAAACCCAACGCTGAATTGAAATTCCGAACACCCTCCCGCTCGGATATTTATGTCGCCGTTGTAGACCTTGATGCGCTCAACCAATATATAGAAGATTTCACCGAAATTGATGCTCACCATCTTTATCGGCTTAGCGGGGTCGCACCCGCTTCACAACACTTGTGTCAAAAACTGCGTTATAGTTTACACCATATATTCGAGGGCATCGGCAACAACCCGTATGCGTTAAATGACGACAGGGTGCGCCAAGTTCTCTTCAGCGACATCATGAATACTCTGATAGTCGGATTAGAGGCGCTGGGACATGTTCAGCCAGGGGCTCCGGGGCAGTTTGTTCATCGACACATTGTCGAAAAAGCCAGAGAATACATCCTTTCAAACAAACATCTTCCCCCTACCATACTCGACATATGTCTGGAGCTGCGCATCAGTAGGCGCACATTGCATTATGCGTTCCAGAAAGTATTATCTATAAGCCCTGTAGCTTTTTTGCGTTACATCAGACTGCATGGCGCACGCCAGGATCTTCTTTCCACCCCACACGGCAAAGTCCTGATAAGTGAAATAGCTGCCCGCTGGGGCTTCTGGCATACAGGCATGTTTGCTATTTACTATAAAGCTTTATTTGGAGAGTCTCCCTCCGTCACGGTGCGTCGAGATAAACCAACATAGAATGAGGTATATCTACCCACTATCGTCAAACCAGGACTTGCTTGTTAAGCAAGTTGCGCAGCAAGCCTTCTGCGGAAAAAATATATCTATTTTCATGACAATCATTATGGAGAAAAACATGAAAAAGCTCGGTTTGATCGTCGTCGATCTGCAAAACGAATACCTGCCCACCGGCAAACTTCCGCTTGCCGGCATCGAATCTGCCACCGCCAATGCGGCCCGGGTGATCGCCGATGCCCGGAGCAAAGGCATCCCCGTTTTCCATATCCGCCACGAGTTTGCCAATGGCGAAGCCCCGGTGTTCGTCCCGGGTACCAAGGGTGTGGAAATCCAGCTCGCCGTCGCCCCCGTCGGTGACGAGCCGGTGATCGTCAAGAACTACATCAACTCGTTCCGTGAAACGAACCTCAGGCAGCAACTGGATGCCCGCAACGTCGAGGAAGTCCTGGTCGTGGGCGCAATGAGCCACATGTGCGTGGATGCCGTGGTACGTGCTGCGGTCGATATGGGTTACCCGGCCACTGTGCTGCACGATGCCTGCGCCACGCTGGACCTCAGTTTCGGTGGCGTCACCGTACCGGCGGCCCAGGTGCAAGCGGCCA